>NZ_CDRVFO010000008.1:0-289910 GCF_977070485.1 Lelliottia jeotgali | reverse complement strand
AAACCCTAAACTTGGCTCAGCAATCTCAAATGACTATGTGATTTCTCGCATGGTCACTTGTGATGCTGATAATCTTTCTGACTATCAGTCCGTACTCACAAGCACCCACACGAATTGCTTGATTCGATTTGTTAAAGAGCGTTTGGTTAAGAGCTTTTCATCTCAACCGAGGCGCGCATTTTACGCTTTCCTCATTTGCTGTCAAGCGTTTGTTTTGAAGTTTTTTTGAATCTGCTTTCTTTCAAAAGCCTTGAACTTCAACAACTTACCGCCTGCCTCGTTGCGTTCAACGCTGCGAGGAGGCGAATAATACGCGGTTTGAAATTGGAGTCAACACCTTGATCTAAAAAAACTTCAAGATGCATTTTGCAGCCGCCCGGCAACTAAATGCATGAACCATCGCTCTGTAGATAAACACTCCGTGGAGGGCAATGGCATGAGCGATGCGCAGAGCGAGAAGACCCCTGGCCTGTCGGCTGATGAAGAGAAAGAAGTCAGCCATAACCAACCCCCGAGGGCGGCGGTTCTGCACGAGATCATTCGCTACCAGGGCGACCAGGAACTGGAGCGCACCCTCGCGGCGCTTTGGTGGTCGGCCTTGGCTGCTGGCCTGACCATGGGCCTTTCATTCATGGCCATGGGGCTGTTCTACGCTCGCCTGCCGGAAGGTGAGAGTGCCCAGGTTGTAGCCAGCATTGGCTACAGCGCAGGCTTTCTTGCGGTGATCCTGGCGCGTCAACAACTGTTTACTGAAAACACCATCACAGCGGTGCTGCCGATCATGACAACGCCGACCTTGGCCAACCTCGGGCGCCTTTTGCGGCTGTGGGGCGTAGTGCTGGTCGGTAACCTGGCAGGCACATTGCTAGTCGCCTGGGTCATGCTCGAACTACCCATTTTCGACAGCAAGACGGATGTCGCCTTCCTAGAGATCGGCCGCAAGGTGATGGAGAACGATATCAGCCAGATGTTCGCCAAGGGCATTGTATCGGGTTGGATGATAGCGACCATGGTGTGGATGATCCCGTCCATGGAGCACGCCAAGATCTGGATCATCCTGATGATCACCTACCTGATGGCCCTGGGCGACTTCACTCACATCGTCGTTGGCTCGGTCGAGGTGTCCTATCTGGTCTGGGCCGGAGACGAAACCTGGCGCAGCTTCTGGCTTGAGTTTGCCCTGCCGACCCTGGCCGGGAATATCATTGGTGGCAGCTTCATTTTCGCCCTGATCAGCCACGCCCAGGTGCGCAGCGACAGCGGCAAGCCACCTTCGCAGCTATTGAAGGATGAAAAAAAGTCTTCATTCGGCAAGCAGGACAACAAGCAATGACCTTCAGCGCACTGCCGCAGCAGGTTCAGGCCCGCCAATGGAATCCACCATGAGCATCGTGAGTGGCAAGCCCACAGGCACAAAAAACACGCGGTCATCCATAGGGGCCGCATCAACCGTGAATTGGCTTGCAAGGTCATTCTTCGTCAATGGCAGACTGTTGAACACTATTGACGTGAGTTGTGCGATAAACGGCGACTCAGCAGAAGAACGACCACCATCATGGACAACCGCAGCGGCAAGGGACTTTCTTTCGTCAGGCGCATCTATCTGCCACGGGTGATCGGCCTTGGCATTGGGCTGTTCAGCGTCGCAGCAGCGGTCGCGCCACTTTCGCCTCCCACCTGGGCATGGTTGCTGCTGCTCTTCAACGGATTGCTCTGGCCCCATTTGGCCTACCAATGGGCACGGCGCTCGATTGCACCGTACCAGGCGGAACAGCGCAATCTGTTGCTGGACTCACTGATGGGTGGCTTCTGGACCGCAGCCATGCATTTCAACCCCCTGCCCTGCGTCACTGTGCTCTCGATGATGACCATGAACAATGTGGCCGCTGGCGGCAAGCGCTTGGTCCTGCGAGGGCTAGTGGCACAACTGGTCGGTGTGCTGCTAGCCAGCGCATTGCTGGGCACAGGGTTACAGCTCGACGCTACACCACTGCAGATCTATGCCTGCCTGCCAATGCTGACACTCTATCCACTGGCCCTGGGCTGGGTGTGTTACCGCCTGGCGATCAAGCTCGCCGAGCACAAGCGCCGCCTTCGCGACCTGAGCCTGACCGACAGTCTGACCGGGCTGCTCAATCACGGTGCCTGGAAGGACCTGCTCCTGCTGCGCTTCCAGGCTTGCCAGAACTTGCAGATGCCATCAGTGATTGCCCTGATCGATATCGACCATTTCAAGACCATCAATGACACGTTCGGCCACGTGGTCGGCGATTGCGTGCTGCGAAAGATGAGCGATGAGCTCAGACGCAACCTGCGGGCGGGCGACCTGGCGGGGCGCTATGGTGGCGACGAATTTTGCGTGATTCTGCCCGATACCAGTGAGAGTGAGGCCAGGCAGGCCATGGAGCGTCTGCGCGAGCGCATCGTTTGCTACCGTGACCCACAACTGCCGCATTTGAAAATCAGCCTGAGTATCGGCATGTCAGCCTTCCGGGCAGACCTCCAATCCCCCGAACACTGGCTGGAAAAGGCCGACAAGGCACTCTATTGCGCCAAGCGACGCGGTCGCGATCAGGTCAATTTCGAACATGACGAGACCACGGCGCTTCAGCCGGTATCCCAGGCAGAATATCCTCGCTGACCGCCGTTGCGCTGTCAGCAGCGCAACGAGCGCTGCGCCAGAATTTCCGGCAGGTCAGTGCGCCGCAGATACTGGCGCAACGGTTCGCCAATATTCAGCCGATCGTCCACATGCTGCTCCAGCAGCAGCGCCAGGCGCTGCCGACACAGCGCCATGCGCGCGTCCTGTTCCGGCCGCCAGACGAATTCACTGCACGGGATGATGCTCTCGTCAGCCACGCCCATACCGAACGCGTCTTCGGAGAAACGCACGATATGGACGCCGCGTTTGCCATGAAAGCCGACAAAGCCTTTGAGCTGGTCGGCAGCACTGCAGATGTCCTGGGATGTGATGGCCATGTCGAAACCTCGCAAATGATTGGAAGTGACACACGCCAGGCGGGCAACGGTCGCCTCTACAGGGCGACGCGCCAGGCCAGCCTAGCTCAATCGCAGGCCGTTTTGCCAAGGTTTTTCGCCACTGGCCCAACCGCCCCGCTAGACTGATGCGCTACCCTATTCCGTCGCCAATTTTGGGACCGTTCATGACCAACGCCATCAGCGCCGATATCGCCACCATCGGACGCATCAGTGCCGTGCCCGCCATCCTTCAGGTCATCTGCGAATCCAGCGGCATGCGTTTCGCCGCCGTGGCACGGGTTACCGAATGCAACTGGACTGCCTGCGCCGTACTCGACAACCTGGGCTTTGGCCTTGAGGTGGGCGGCGAGCTCGAGGTGGCAACCACGTTGTGCCACGAGATTCGCAGCTCTCACCAGACCATCGTGATCGACAAGGCCAGCGAGGATGAACGCTACTGCCGGCACCAAACGCCGCAGCGCTATCGCTTCGAAAGCTACATATCCGTGCCGGTGTTCCGCACAGATGGCCGCTTCTTCGGCACCATTTGCGCCCTGGACCCGAATCCGGCCTCGCTCAAAGGCCAATCAATCCAGCCCATGATGGAGTCGTTCGCACGCTTGCTGGCCATCCAGATCGAGAGTGAGGAGAGTGCCCAGCACACCGAGAGCGCCCTGCGCGAGGAACGGGCGATGGCCGAAGTGCGCGAACAGTTCATCGCGGTGCTAGGCCATGATCTGCGCAATCCGCTGTTTGCCATCACCGCAGGCGCCGAACTGCTGACTCAGCGCCTGGACGAGGACAAGAACCGCGCGATCGCCCGCCACATTCACACTTGCGGGCAGCGGGCTTCACAGCTTGTGCGCGACGTGCTGGATTTCGCCCGAGGCCGGCTCGGCAGCGGCATCCCATTGAACCTGCAGCCCTGCCCGGACCTGTCCGAAGGCCTCATGCATGTCGCTGCAGAACTGCAGCACGTACACCCACAGCGGCAGATCGTCCTGCAGGTCGGTGATATCGGCGGCCTGTACTGTGACCGCGAACGGGTGACCCAGCTACTCTCCAACCTTATCGCCAACGCGCTGACCCATGGTGCGCCTGACGGGCCGGTGACGGTCAGGGCGGCGATTACCGATGAGGAGTTCGTGCTTAGCGTGCACAACAACGGGCACCCCATCGCCCCACAAACCCTGAACCAATTGTTCCAGCCCTTCACCAGGCCGCTGTCTGCGGCGCCAAGACAGGGGCTTGGCCTTGGCCTTTATATAGCCAATCAGATTGCCCTGGCCCATGGCGGACGCATGGAGGTCATCTCCGATGAGCAACGCGGCACGCTATTCAGCTTTCACTTGCCGGCCAATGCCTGAGGCAGATGCCGGGGCCGTCGACAATCAGCCTGTCATGCATTTGCCCATGATCACTCGGGCGAATCCTCGTGAACCTGCACACTGGCCGTCATCCCCGCACTGAGGTTCATGCCTTCGGGAATGTCGTCCAGCCTGATGCGCACAGGTATCCGCTGGGCCAGCCTTACCCAGTTGAAGGTTGGCTCAACCTCCGGCAACAACTGGCTGTCCGGGTTACTGTTACTATCGGTGATACCCCGGCTGATGCTTTCCACATGCCCCTGCATGGCCTCTCCTGCCCCCATCAGCCAGACCTTCACCGAATCGCCCACACGTATGCGCGGCAATTTGGTTTCCTCGAAATAGGCCTGGATAAAAAAGGTCGAGTCATCCACCAGGGCCATTACCGACTGGCCGGCATTCACATAGTTGCCCTGAGCAAGGCGCAAATTTGTGATGTGCCCACTGCGGGGGGCTCGCACCTCGCTGCGCGCAAGGTTGATTTTCGCCACCTGCAACTGAGCTTGCGCTTCATGCAACTCACCACGGGCAATGGCGGCATTGATTTGCGCGTTTTCGCGCAGCTCGGCGCTGATCGCCCCGGGCCCCAGAGCCGTGCGCCGCGCAGCTTCGCGCTCGCGCAGGTGCAACTGCTGGGTACGCGTTTCTGCCACCGCGCTGGCCTGATCGAATGCAGCCTGAAAGCGCTCACGATCTATGCTCATCAACAGGTCGCCAGCCTTGACCCGCTGGTTGTCCTGCACCTTGAGCTCACGCACCCAGCCGGACACGTCGGGCGCGATGACCACCACGTCGGCCCGCACCCGTGCATCACGCGTCCATGGGGTGAGCATGTAGTACTGCCAGAGCTTATAGCCGGCCAGAACGGCGATGGCGACCACGCAGAGGGTCACCAGGGTACGGACGACAGCACGCATCGAATCACTCCTTACAAAGGCCCCAGCAGGCGGACTACCAGGTAGAGCACACAAACGAACAGCGCTGTGTCGAACAGCGCTTCATGCCAGATCCAGCGCCCCAATGGCGTTGCTTGCACGACAAAGCGCAACAAACCGGTAAGCACCAGAGCCATCAACACGTAGATCAGAAAAGGGCTGAGCAGCACGCCGCCCAATGCCCACTCACGCAACCCCATGGGTTTCCTCCTGCCAGCGGCACCATTTGCTCCAGCTTTTCTGCAGCTGCAACACTGCCCCTTCGGCCAGGCGTAACGGATCGCTGGACGGCAGGCGTTGCAGCGCCGCGATAAATCGCTCGCTGGCGGCATCCAGGCGCTGCCCTCGCCCGGCTGCAGGCCCGCTGGCCAAGACTGTTTCCAGTTGCTGCAGATATTCACGTTCGGCATCACCCAGCGGCGCCTGGGCGACTGCCAGGCACATGCGCAAATGCACCAGTTCGTCGCCGATGTCCAGGCCATGCAGGCCGTCGTCCCAACGCTTGCGTTCGGCCTCGCGCAGCTCGCCGGCGTGCCGTGCCAGTTGCATAAGACGGTCGGCCATGCGCCCGCCAAACCAGCTGTCGGCACCACGCAGGTCACGCCGGGTCAGGCGCACCAGGTCGCTTTGGGTCGCCGCGCGCAGGCGCCGGCCAAGCCAGGCAGGGTGGCGGAACACCAGCAGGCGAAACGCCATGACCGCCGCACCTACACCCACCAGCATGGCCAGGGCACTGTTGAGCATGCTCGCCACACCGAACTGCATGGCATTGAGCGGCGACACCAGTACGATGAAGTGCAGGCAATAAGAAGTCGCCGTGGCCCCGGTGCGCGGGTGAGCCATACCCAGAGCCCCAAAGAACAGAGGTACGCCCATGCCCAGGCAAAGCATGGCAAAACTGCTCCACTGCGGCAGGATGATCTGCCCCACCAGCAATGCCGTCGGGATCGCCAGCAGGATGCCACGCAAGAAGCTGAGCCCGATCTGCGCACCGTTTTCACGGCTGGCGAACAGGCTGCAGACCACACACGTCAACACCAGGCCACCGGGCGCAGAGGGCCAGGCGGTGGCAAGCCAGAAACCACTCATCACCAGAAATGCCAGCGCACTGCGTGAACCGAACAGCAACGCCAGCGACCAGTCGCGGTGGGCAGCCAGCCCCTGCGCAACATCCTTCGGCGCCCTGCCCACTTCGACATCATCGAGTGCCTGGGTGGCAGCCATGGCGTAGTCCAGTAGCAGGGTCATGCGCGCCAGGCAAAAATGCTCGGCAGAGCTGATCTGCTCATCATGCGCGGCGTCCCAGATGCGCTGACGCAACAACAACAGGCTCGGCTGATCGGGCTTGACCAACAGGGCGCGCACTTCTTCCAGCCATGGGCCAAGACGCAGGGCTTGCTGCTCATCCAGTTGCCGCCACTGGCGACGCACCGAGCGTGAGATCCGCAGCAGCACCATCAGTTTCTGGCTCAGGCCACGAATGGCCCTTGCCCGCTGGCGCCCACGCGGGCCCTCGAACCAGGCATGTTCGCGCTGGGTATCGATGGCAACGATACGCCCCAGGATCTCCAGCAGGCCTTCGCGCGCTTGGTCTTCACCGCCCAGCATGGCGCTGGCCGTCTGGAAGCCGCTGTGCCAGGCCTGGCGCGCCTGCCCGGCAAGTTGCTGCTCCACGCGCATCGGCCAGAGCAACGCGCTGGTGGCCGTTGCACAGAAGATCCCCAGGCAGATCTCGGTACAGCGCGCCACCGCCTGATCGAATACTTGCAGGGGCTTGTCGATTGCGGGCAAGGCAATGATTGCAGCGGTGTAGCCGGCCAGCACGAAGGCATAGGCCCAGGCGCTGCGCAGTTGGGTCGAGGCCGCGGTGCACAGGGCCAGCCACAACGCCAGCGTGATGAGAAAAAGCCATGGTGTCTGCGCGAAAAGGCCGATGAACAGCACTGACATGACGGTGCCGACGAAGGTCCCGGCCAAGCGAGCAAGGCCCTTCTGTATCACCATGCCCGACAGGGGTTGGGCCACGATGAACGCGGTCATCAGCGCCCAGGAGGGCTGCTCCAGCCCCCAGCGCATGGCCAGCCACAGGGCAAGGCCGCCGCCAAGCAGGGTTTTGATGGCGAATTTGATGGCGAGGCTGCCGGGTGCGAACAGGGCCTGGAGGGTGATGGGCACGAAACGGACCTTGCGGGGGATGATCTGGTAAACGATAGACAATGAAGGGAAGGATAATGCTGAAACAAGTAATTAGCTAGCTAATCATCTTTAGGCGCTGTCATATCAACCAATCAAGGCAAAAAAAATGGGCGACCGAAGTCGCCCTAAATGCCTTGCGTGCCCGTGAACCTGGAAGGTCAGCGCGGCTTGCGCTTGTTCGAGTCCTTCCAGATGAAAATGCCCAGACCGGCAAAGAACGCGAACATCAACCCGACCGTTACCACACCAGCGATAACCACATTGTCGAAGAACATGTTGGCCTCCCGATTCGTTTGCCGTTGTCCGATGGATGCAAGGTAACGAATACGGGGGACGGGGAAATTGATCGAGGTCAATGGTGCCCGGAGCCGGGCACGCGAGGCGGGTGCAGGGTTGACCTGCGTCAAGTTTCAGCGCTTCTTGGGCTTGCTCTTGGGCTTCTTTTTCTTCGCCTTGCCCAGCGGCATGGCTTGCTCGAACGCCTGACGCACTTCGTTCAGGCGCTTCTCCTTGAGGTCGTGCACACGCTTGGCACGTTCGGCATCGAAGTCGATGAGGTTGTCTTGGCTCATGGGTGGGCTCGAGGATCAACAGAGAATTGCATGATGCAGCCAGGCGTTGGTGATGACCAGCCCTGCGGCACAGGGCACCTAGACTTCAATATCCACCAGCAGGCCCTGGCGCGGCTGCTCGCCCATGAGCGGGGCCACCGGTACGGTGTTGTCGCCGTTGACTTCTTCACCCGGCAAGGCACTGTAGCGCTCGTCGTCACCCTGTTTATTACGCCGCTGCTGCCGGCGCTGCTCCTCACGCAGCAGCAAGACCTGCTCCTGCGGATCGCGTTGCTGCTTGAGGTCAATGGCGCTCTCGCCTGAGGCAGGCTGCGTGGGGACTACGGGCTTGATGTCCGGGGTCGGTTTGACCGGATCCTGTTGCGAGGTCACCGGGGCAGCACTGAGCGGAATGATCGGTGGCAGCATGAGAATTCTCCTGTGCCCACTGTATCGGCCGGTTGTCAGCCGCCTTGAGCTCTGGCGAGCAAGGTAGTGCGGCCGGCATCGGCCACGTCATGCCAGTATAGACAGCGGCTATGGGACTTCGTCGTCAGGGTCGCCATCACTTGGCGGGCTGGCCTCGCTCCAAGGGCGCTTGAAGACCTGCTGCCAGACCGCATTCATATGCTCGCGCAGCACTGGTGCCGCGTTCTTCAGCGAGGCACTGTCCTCGCGCTCACCGCCGATCGGCTCTTCGCCAGCCGGGGTGATCAGCGACTGCCCGGTGATGGTGTAACTGGCCTGGGCCTCACGCATCTCGATGGCAATGTCATGCGGATCGATGCCACCGCCACAGAACGAATGGCTGGCCACCGTCACCTCGGCGATGCCGTCCTTGTTCAGGTCACCTACATCGCTGACATCGTTGTAGAAATCGACATCGAGGTCCAGGCCAGGGCAGGTGGTTTCCTGCTCGATCTGCCAGCGCGGCTTGAACCCGTCGCCCTCGGTGGCTCGCCCGTACAGCGTGGCCTTGAGCACTACCTTGTCCACTTCCTGCTCGGACTCGGCATCCACCGCCTGGCCATCGCTGCGGCTGAGCACCAGCAGGCCTTCGCCGTCCCGGTCACGGAAATGCACGCTCTTGATCGGCGTCTGCACACCCAGCACCTCGAGCTGCTCGACCGGGATCGCCGGCAGGCTTTCGAAGTTTTTCTGCTCGCAAGCGGCCAGCAGCACGAGGCTACCCGCGGCCAAAGAGACGTTCAACCAGCGGTGCTTGAGCGGCATGGCGTGCGTAGCCCTCATCGGCAAGACAGTGTTCTGCGACGAAACAGCTAGACTCTTGGACTTCAACTCTATGGTCCGCCGGGCCTATCCGTTAACATAGCCGGCTTTTCATCGCGGGAGTTCAGGCAGTATGGCGCAGCAGTATCAACCGGGGCAACGCTGGATCAGTGACAGCGAAGCGGAGCTCGGCCTGGGGACCATTCTGGCCCAGGATGGCCGCTTGCTGACCGTGCTCTACCCGGCCACTGGCGACACCCGCCAGTATTCCCTGCGCAACGCGCCGCTGACCCGCGTGCGCTTCTCGCCAGGTGACCAGATCACCCACTTCGAAGGCTGGAAGCTGACGGTACGCGAAGTCGAGGACATCGACGGGCTGATGGTCTACCACGGCCTCGACGGCCAGAACCAGCCACGCACCCTGCCGGAAACCCAGCTGTCGAACTTCATCCAGTTCCGCCTGGCCAGCGACCGCCTGTTCGCCGGTCAGATCGACCCGCTGTCCTGGTTCAGCCTGCGGTACAACACGCTGCAGCACACCAGCAAGCAGGTACAGTCGTCGCTGTGGGGCCTGGGTGGCTGCCGCGCGCAGCCGATCGCCCACCAGTTGCACATCGCCCGTGAAGTAGCGGACCGCAGCGCACCTCGTGTACTGCTGGCCGACGAAGTGGGCCTGGGCAAAACCATCGAGGCTGGCCTGGTGATCCATCGCCAGTTGCTGACCGGGCGTGCCAACCGCGTGCTGATCCTGGTACCGGAAAACCTCCAGCATCAATGGCTGGTGGAAATGCGTCGGCGCTTCAACCTGCAGGTGGCACTGTTCGACGCCGAACGTTTCATTGAAAGCGACGCCAGCAACCCGTTCGAGGACGCACAGTTGGCACTGGTCGCCCTGGAGTGGCTGGTCGAGGATGAAAAGGCCCAGGACGCGCTGTTCGCCGCAGGCTGGGACCTGATGGTAGTCGATGAAGCCCACCACCTGGTGTGGCATGAAGACAAGGCCAGCACCGAATACAGCCTGGTCGAGCAACTGGCCCAGGTCATCCCGGGCGTACTGTTGCTCACAGCCACCCCCGAGCAGCTTGGTCAGGACAGTCACTTCGCGCGCCTGCGCCTGCTCGACCCCAATCGCTTCCACGACCTGGCAGCCTTCCGCGCCGAAAGCGAGCACTATCGCCCGGTGGCTGAAGCCGTACAGGAACTGCTTGACGAAGGGCGCCTGTCACCCAAGGCCCACGCCACCATTCAAGGTTTCCTGGGTGCCGAGGGCGAAGCCCTGCTGGCTGCAGTCAGCGATGGCGACAGCCAGGCCAGCGCCCGCCTGATCCGCGAACTGCTCGACCGCCATGGCACTGGCCGCGTCCTGTTCCGCAACACCCGAGCGGCCATCCAGGGTTTCCCGGAGCGCGAACTGCACCCTTACCCGCTGCCAATGCCGGAACAGTACCGCGACCTGCCAGCCGGCGAGCACGCCGAGCTGTATCCGGAAGTCGCGTTCCAGGCACAAGGTGAAGTCAGCGACGACGAGCGCTGGTGGCGTTTCGACCCTCGCGTCGACTGGCTGATCGACACCCTGAAGATGCTCAAGCGCACCAAGGTCCTGGTGATCTGCGCCCACGCCGAAACCGCCATGGACCTGGAGGACGCCCTGCGCGTGCGCTCCGGCATTCCAGCCTCGGTGTTCCATGAAGGCATGAGCATCCTGGAGCGCGACCGCGCCGCAGCCTACTTCGCCGACGAAGAGTTCGGCGCCCAGGTGCTTATCTGCTCCGAGATCGGCAGCGAAGGGCGCAACTTCCAGTTCGCCCACCACCTGGTGATGTTCGACCTGCCGGCCCACCCCGACCTGCTTGAGCAGCGCATCGGCCGCCTCGACCGGATCGGTCAGAAACACGTCATCCAGTTGCACATCCCCTACCTGCAGGAAGGCCCGCAAGAGCGCCTTTTCCAGTGGTACCACGAAGCACTCAACGCCTTCCTCAACACCTGCCCGACCGGCAACGCCCTGCAGCACCAGTTTGGCCCACGCCTGCTGCCGATGCTCGAAGGCGGGGACAGCAAGGCCTGGGATGCCCTGGTAGCAGAAGCCAAAGGCGAGCGTGAACGCCTGGAAGCAGAACTGCACAGCGGTCGCGACCGCCTGCTGGAGCTCAACTCCGGCGGTGCTGGCGAAGGCCAGGCGCTGGTCGAGGACATTCTTGAGCAGGACGACCAGTTCGCTCTGCCGATCTACATGGAAACCCTGTTCGATGCCTTCGGCATCGACAGCGAAGACCACTCGGAAAACGCCCTCATCCTGAAACCGAGCGAGAAGATGCTCGATGCCAGCTTCCCGCTGGGCGATGACGAAGGCGTCACCATCACCTACGACCGCGGCCAGGCGCTGTCGCGCGAAGACATGCAGTTCCTCACCTGGGAACACCCGATGGTGCAGGGCGGCATGGACTTGGTACTGTCCGGCTCGATGGGCAATACCGCCGTCGCGCTGATCAAGAACAAGGCGCTCAAGCCTGGCACCGTACTGCTTGAACTGCTGTTCGTCAGCGAGGTGGTGGCGCCGCGCAGCCTGCAATTAGGCCGCTACCTGCCGCCTGCGGCGCTGCGCTGCCTGCTCGATGCCAACGGCAACGACCTGGCCTCGCGCGTGGCCTTCGAAACGCTCAACGAGCAGCTCGAAAGCGTGCCTCGGGCCAGTGCCAACAAGTTCGTGCAGGCCCAGCGTGACGTGCTGGCCAAGCGCATCAGTGGCGGTGAAGCCAAGATCATGCCGACCCACGTCGAGCGTGTGGCAGAGGCGCAACGCCGCTTGGCCGCCGAAGCCGACGAAGAACTGGCGCGTCTGACCGCTCTGAAAACCGTCAACCCGAGCGTACGCGACAGCGAAATCGACGCCCTGCGCAAGCAACGCGAAGATGGCCTGGCGATGCTCGAAAAGGCCGCCCTGCGCCTGGAGGCAATCCGCGTGCTGGTGGCTGGCTGAGACTCAATTGCAGCCATTGGGGAGGTGCTCAAGCACCTTCCCTCTCCTTTATGCTTCTGCGTTATCACCCCAATAACCAAATCGTTGCAATCAAAGAGCCATTACCCCGGAAGGTTTAAACACCCGTTCCTATACTCCTTTCTGGATAGTCTCCTTGGGGCTTGATTGGAGACCAGTGCGAACTCGACCATGGGGCAAGCAATGGAATGGCTGGGACTGCAACTGTTCTCCGATGTGCCGGCTAGCGGTAGCATCGTTATCGACTGCCGTCATGAACCACTACTGATACTGATCGCCTTCGCCGTGGCCAGCGCTGCCTGCTTTGCCACTCTGGACATGGCCGAGCGCCAATCCCATAGCGAACAACCGGCTGCACAGAGGCAATGGCGCATGCTGGGTGCCTGCTGTCTGGCCGGGGGGATCTGGGCGATGCATTTCATCAGCATGCTGGCGTTCAGGGCACCGCTGGAAATGCACTACGACGCCTCGCTGAGCGGCCTTTCGCTGCTGATTGCACTGGGTGTGGCCTGGATGGCGATGACCAGCCTCGATCGCGAGCGCATGGGGCCGCAACATTACCTGCAAAGCGCCATGCTGATCGGCCTGGGTATCATCCTCATGCATTTTGTCGGCATGGCGGCGCTGCAGACCGGGGCCAAGCAGTACTACCAAACCGAGCTGTTGCTGGCCAGCACGGCCATCGCCCTGCTGACCAGCCTGGCCGCACTGCTGATGGCCCGCTACTTCAGCAACGGAAGCGGCACTGTGCATCAAGCCCTGAAATATGGCGCGAGCCTGCTCATGGCAGGTGGCATCGTTGCCACCCATTTCACCGCAATGGCCGCGATGACGCTGGTCATTCCTGCCGACACCGCCCTGCGCTTGCCCTCAGCCGACAACAGCCTGCAACTGGGCCTGACCGTCGCCTTCATCACCCTACTGATCAGTGCAAGCAGCATCAGCGCTGCTTTGGCCGACAAAAAGCTGCAGAGCAAGGAACACGACCTGCGCAGGGTGAATATGCTGCTCAGCCAACTGGACCAGGCCCGCGCCTCTTTGCAGCAAGCCGCTCACTACGATGCGCTGACCAGCCTGGTCAACCGTCGAGGTTTCAACCAGGTGTTCGCCGAACGTCTGGCCGAACAGAACCCCGAAGTGCACCGCCTGGCGGTGATGTTCCTAGACATCGACCATTTCAAACGGATCAACGACAGTCTCGGCCATGACGCCGGTGACCAACTGCTCAAGGTGATCGCCAGCCATATCAAAGCGGCCACACGCAGCCACGACCTGGTGGCACGCTTCGGCGGGGACGAGTTCTGCGTGGTTACCAGCCTCAATGGGCCTGACGAAGCTCGCCATCTGGCACAGCGCATCATGCAGCGCATGAAGGACCCCATCGACCTGGGCGGGCGGCGCATGGTCATGACCACCAGCATCGGCGTCAGCATTTACCCCGACGACGGCCTCACCGCTGAAGAGCTGCTCAAGCACGCCGACCTTGCCCTCTATCAATCCAAGGGCAGCGGGCGCAACAGCCTGCACTTTTTCAACAGCGGCCTGAAAAATCGCGCCACCCTTGAACTGCAACTGGAAGAAGAACTGCGCATCGCCTTGCTTGAAGAGCGTGGGCTGCGCGTGCATTACCAGCCCATCTACGATCTGCGTACCGGACAGGTAGCCAAGCTTGAAGCGCTGGTACGCTGGCAGCACCCGCAGCATGGGCTGCTGAGCCCGGACCGGTTCATCGGCATTGCCGAAGCCAACGGCCTGATCGTCGACCTGGACCTGTGGGTGTTGCGCCACGCCTGTGATGACCTGGCGCAGTTGCATCGCCATGGCTTCGCCGACCTCAAGCTCACGGTCAACTGCTCAGCGGTGACACTGGGCCATGACGGGTTGCCCAAAGAAGTGGAAATGGCACTGTTCCAAGCGGGCCTGGCACCTAGACACCTGGAACTTGAGGTCACCGAGAATGCCCTGATGGGTGACATCCAGCGCACGCTCAGCCTGCTCAAGCGAATTCGTGGCCAAGGTGTCAGCCTTTCGATCGATGACTTCGGCACAGGGTACTCGTCACTGGCTTACCTCAAGCGCCTGCCTCTGGACGTCCTCAAGATCGACCGTAGCTTCCTTCAGGACGTACCTGCCAGCCTGAAGGACCGTGAGATCGTGCAGGTGATCATCGCAATGGCCCATACCCTGCATCTTCAGGTGGTCAGCGAGGGTGTAGAAACTGTCGAGCAACATGAGTTTCTGGCCGCCAACGGCTGCGACTACCTGCAGGGCTACCTGCTTAGCCGGCCGGTACCGCTGGCGGACCTGCGGCCGATCCTGGAGCGGCTCGACCGCCAGGAAGAAGCCTTCAGTGCTTGTTGCGATACAGCTCTACCAGGGTCGCCGGATCTTTTTGCAGATAACCCTGGCTACCGTGCAGGCGCATCAATTGCGCGGCGAGACCACTGAGAGGGGTCGCCGTGCCCTGTTCGCGGGAGAACTTGACCGCACCGTCGAGGTCCTTGAGCAGCGTGCGTACGTGCCATTTCACCGGTTCGAAACGGCTTTCGGCCATCTGCGGTGCCAGGATCTGCAGCGGCCTGGAGTCGGCAAAACCACCGGCCAGGGCTTCGGCGATGAGTGTTGCGTCCACACCTGACTGCTCGGCCAACGCCACGACTTCAGCAATCACCAAGGCATTGCAGGCCACGATCATCTGATTGCAGGCCTTGGTCACCTGCCCCGCCCCCACCCCGCCCATGTGCGTGACCCGCTGGCCAAGGGTAAGCAACACCGGGCGCGCTCGCTCCAGGTCGGCAGCCTCGCCGCCGACCATGATCGCCAGGGTGCCGGCCTCGGCGCCTGGCGTGCCACCGGAGACGGGTGCATCCAGCCAAGCCATGCCACACAGGGCGGCCAGTTCGGCAGCCATCTCGCGGGTGGCGGTCGGTTCAAGGCTGGACAAGTCGACAAGCAGTTGCCCGCTGCGCCCTCCCTGGGCGATACCTTGCTCGCCGAAAACCACCTCGCGTACCACCGCCGTATCGGCCAGGCACAGCAGCACCATGTCGCTGCCACGGCACAACTCGGCAGGATCGGCAGCCAGCCGCGCGCCAGCCGCCACCAGCTCGGCACACTTGTCCGGGCTTCGGTTCCAGACGGTCAGCGGGTAACCTGCGGCCAGCAGGCGCCGACACATCGGCAGCCCCATCAGGCCAATCCCGGCGAATCCAAGCGAAGGCAGTTCAGTGCTCATAACGACTCCTGGCAAATCCGATAGTTATCCGGGCCGTACTACGGCCCCATTACGCATCCCGTAAACTGTTACCGCCACGCCGAATTGTTACCTACCTCTACCCCAGCTGAACGCCAGCGAGCACCACAAGGGTGCAGCTGCGCATTTTCGCGCACCAAAATCAAGCGGCGGGTTTAGCGCTCTTCACCTGAATCACGATGAACGGTGATACCACCACTGCCCAGATCTCTGGATCGCGGGTTTGCAGGTCGAGCGCCTGCTCGGCAGAGACCGGGCCGACGATGCCATCATTACGCCACTTGGCGAAGATTTCGCCGCGATTCTCGGCCATTACCTCGGCAACCGCGATCAGGTCCAGGCTGGGGTCGACCCAAATCAGGTCACCCTTTGCCCAGAAACGCTCCAATGCCTTCCACTCGATAGTTGCCGTCTCGCCGAGCAATTTGGCATAGAGGGTGCTTGTTTGATCAGTCATGGGTTTTTACCGCAATTATCGGCCAATAAAAATGGCCGGCATTTTTGCAGAAAAACCCGGTTTCAAATATGTAATTTGGTCGATTGGCCCAGAACTTGTGGGGTGGAGCCGAAGATGCAGGCAATCTAATGGCGCCTTTCTGTATCTTTGTGTCGATCATGCGACAACCCTTGAAACAGGCGCTTTTCGCCCGCTTTTCAAGCGCTCGGGCAGCGCTCTACACTGTACCGGTACAGTTCCGGGACATGTTCCGGGGGAAGGTGGGCATGCAGTGTGGCGTGGCCATACCGCAAATCCCGCCCGGTCTGTAGCCCTGGCCGCCAGGACTATAAGAATTACAACAGAATGAGTGGAGCACTATGATCAAGATTTCCAAGCTGTTCGCCGCAATGGTACTGGCCGGGGTAGCCAGCCATTCGTTTGCCGCCGATACCATCAAGATCGGCATTGCCGGTCCGAAAACCGGTCCTGTGACCCAGTACGGCGACATGCAGTTCATCGGCGCAAAACAGGCCATCAAGGACATCAACGCCAAGGGCGGCGTCGATGGCAAAATGCTTGAAGCCAAGGAATACGACGACGCGTGCGACCCTAAACAGGCCGTGGCAGTCGCCAACAAAGTGGTCAACGACGGCGTCAAGTTCGTCATCGGCCACCTGTGCTCCAGCTCCACCCAGCCAGCGTCCGACATCTACGAAGACGAAGGCGTGATCATGATCACCCCGGCCGCCACCAGCCCGGAAATCACCGCCCGTGGCTACAAGCTGATCTTCCGCACCATCGGCCTGGACAGCGCCCAAGGCCCTGCGGCCGGCAACTACATCGCCGACCACGTCAAACCGAAGGTCGTTGCAGTGCTGCACGACAAGCAGCAGTACGGTGAAGGCATCGCCACCGCCGTCAAGCAGACCCTGGAAGGCAAAGGCACCAAGGTTGCCGTCTTCGAAGGCCTGAACGCCGGTGACAAGGACTTCTCCTCGATCATCCAGAAGCTCAAGCAAAACAACGTCGACTTCGTCTACTACGGCGGCTACCACCCAGAGCTGGGCCTGATCCTGCGCCAGGCTCAGGAAAAGGGCCTGAAAGCCAAGTTCATGGGGCCAGAAGGTGTAGGCAACGACTCGATCTCGCAGATCGCCCAGAACGCCTCCGAAGGCCTGCTGGTCACCCTGCCGAAGTCGTTCGACGCCGACCCTGAGAACAAGGCCATCGTCGATGCCATCAAGGCTGACGGCAAGGACCCGAGCGGTCCGTTCGTGTTCCCGGCCTACTCCGCCGTGGAGTTGATCGCCAAAGGCATCGAGGCCGCCAAGTCCGAAGACACCGACAAGGTGGCAGCCGCCATCCATGCCGGCTCCTTCAAGACCCCTACCGGCACGCTGTCGTACGACGAAAAAGGCGACCTCAAAGACTTCAAGTTCGTGGTCTACGAATGGCACTTCGGCAAGCCGAAGACCGAAGTCTCCCCTCAGTAACTGCGTGACTAAATAGCTGACCGTAAAAGCCCACTGTGCGAGCAGTGGGCTTTGTTTTACGAGGTTCATGGACCTGATTCCCGCGATCCGGGGGCCGGTCCACCTGAAAATCTTAAAACCGTCACCCGCGGTTTCCTGGCCTACCCCCGCCAGCGAAATGCAAATCAGGTTTTTAGGAGCGCTGTAATGCCTGAGATCTACCATTTCTTCCAACAACTGGTTAATGGATTGACCATCGGCAGCACCTATGCCTTGATCGCCATCGGTTACACGATGGTGTACGGCATTATTGGCATGATCAACTTCGCCCATGGCGAGGTGTACATGATCGGTTCCTACGTGGCCTTCATCGCCCTCGCGGGCCTGGCCATGATGGGTATCCATTCGCTGCCGATCCTGATGACCGTTGCCTTCGTCGCGACGATCTTCGTCACCAGCGCCTATGGCTACAGCATCGAACGGGTTGCCTACCGCCCCCTGCGCAACAGCAACCGTCTGATCCCGCTGATTTCCGCCATCGGCATGTCGATTTTCCTGCAGAACACCGTACTGCTGTCGCAGGATTCCAAGGACAAATCCATCCCCAACCTGATCCCCGGGAGCTTCTCCTTCGGGCCGGGCGGTGCTGAAGAAGTCCTGATCAGCTACATGCAGATCCTGGTGTTCGTGGTCACCCTGGTGGCCATGACCCTGCTGACCCTGTTCATCTCCCGCTCTCGCCTGGGGCGCGCCTGCCGCGCCTGCGCCGAGGACATCAAGATGGCCAACCTGCTGGGCATCAACACCAATAACATCATCGCCCTGACCTTCGTCATCGGTGCCGCGCTGGCGGCGGTGGCGGCTGTGCTGCTGAGCATGCAGTACGGCGTGATCAACCCCAACGCCGGTTTCCTGGTGGGCCTCAAGGCCTTCACGGCGGCGGTACTGGGCGGCATCGGCAGCATTCCGGGCGCGATGCTCGGTGGTCTGGTGCTGGGCGTGGCCGAAGCCTTTGGCGCCGACATCTTCGGCGACCAGTACAAGGACGTAGTGGCATTCGGCTTGTTGGTTCTTGTCCTGCTGTTCCGGCCGACCGGCATCCTCGGCCGCCCGGAGGTTGAAAAAGTATGAACAGAAATCTCAAACAGGCGTTTTTCAGCGCCTTGCTGGTGTGGGCCGTGGCCTTCCCGGTGCTGGGGCTGAAACTGAGCATCGATGGCATCAGCCTGGTGGTGCACAGCCAAGGCTCGTTCACCATCGGCATCATCGCCGCCTGCTCGGTGCTGATGTTCCTGCGCGTGCTGTTCGACAGGCAGTGGAGCTCGGTTATGGGCCGCCGCTCGGATCGCAAGCTGATCTCGCCTGCGGTAAGCAATTACCTGACCCTGCCCAAGACACAGCGCTGGATCATCATCGGGCTGATCGTGGTGGCGCTGGTGTGGCCGTTCTTCGGTTCACGCGGCGCGGTCGACATCGCCACGCTGATCCTGATCTACGTGTTGCTGGGCCTGGGCCTGAACATCGTGGTCGGCCTGGCTGGCCTGCTGGACCTGGGTTACGTCGGCTTCTACGCTGTCGGCGCTTACAGCTACGCGATGCTGTCGCACTACCTGGGCTGGAGCTTCTGGGTATGCCTGCCGATCGCCGGCCTGATGGCCGCCACCTTCGGCTTCCTGCTCGGCTTCCCGGTGCTGCGCCTGCGCGGTGACTACCTGGCGATCGTGACCCTGGGCTTCGGCGAGATCATCCGCCTGTTCCTGCGTAACCTGACCGACTGGACCGGCGGCCCCAACGGCATCAGCAACATCCCCAAACCGGAGCTCTTCGGCCTGACCTTCGAGCGTCGTGCTGCCGAGGGGATGCAAACCTTCCACGAGTACTTCGGGCTGCCGTACAACTCGATCAACAAGGTCATCTTCCTCTACCTGGTGGCCCTGCTGCTGGCACTGCTGGCGCTGTTCGTCATCAATCGCCTGCTGCGCATGCCGATCGGGCGAGCCTGGGAAGCGCTGCGTGAAGACGAGATCGCCTGCCGCGCGCTGGGTCTGAACCCGACCGTGATCAAGCTCTCGGCATTCACCCTGGGCGCCTGCTTCGCCGGTTTCGCCGGCAGCTTCTTCGCCGCCCGCCAAGGGTTGGTGACACCCGAGTCGTTCACTTTCATCGAGTCGGCGATCATCCTCGCCATCGTCGTGCTTGGCGGCATGGGCTCACAACTGGGCGTGATCCTCGCGGCCATCGTGATGATCCTGCTACCTGAGCTGATGCGTGAGTTCAGCGAATACCGGATGTTGATGTTCGGTGCGCTGATGGTGTTGATGATGATCTGGCGTCCGCAAGGCCTGCTGCCTATGCAACGACCACACATGGAGCTGCGTCGATGAGCCGCGAAATTCTGCAAGTCAGCGGCCTGAGCATGCGCTTCGGCGGCTTGTTGGCGGTCAACGGCGTGGCCCTGACCGTCAAGGAAAAACAGGTGGTGGCACTGATCGGCCCGAACGGCGCCGGCAAGACCACCGTGTTCAACTGCCTGACTGGTTTCTACAAACCCAGCGGCGGCACCATTCTGCTCGATGGCCAGCCTATCCAGGGCCTGGCTGGCCACCAGATCGCCCGCAAGGGCGTGGTGCGGACCTTCCAGAACGTGCGCCTGTTCAAAGAGATGACCGCGCTGGAAAACCTGCTGATCGCCCAGCACCGCCACCTCAACACCAACTTCTTCGCTGGCCTGTTCAAGACCCCAAGCTTCCGCCGCAGCGAGAAAGAGGCCTTGGAGCGTGCGCAGTACTGGCTGGATAAGGTCAACCTGACCGAGTTCGCCAACCGTACCGCCGGCACCCTCGCCTACGGCCAGCAACGCCGCCTGGAAATCGCCCGCTGCATGATGACCCAGCCGCGGATCATCATGCTGGACGAGCCGGCAGCGGGCCTGAACCCCAAAGAAACCGAGGACCTCAAGGCGTTGATCGCCTATCTGCGTGAGTCGCACAACGTCACCGTTCTGTTGATCGAACACGACATGAAGCTGGTGATGAGCATTTCCGACCATATCGTCGTCATCAACCAGGGCACGCCCCTGGCAAACGGCACACCGGAGGAAATTCGCGACAACCCTGACGTGATCAAAGCCTACCTGGGGGAAGCGTAAAATGCTGAAGTTCGAGAACGTCTCCACCTTCTACGGCAAGATCCAGGCGTTGCACAGCGTCAACGTCGAGATCAATCAGGGTGAAATCGTCACCCTGATCGGCGCCAACGGTGCGGGCAAGTCAACCTTGCTGATGACCCTGTGCGGCTCGCCGCAGGCGCACAGCGGCAGCATCAAGTACCTGGGTGAAGAGCTGGTCGGCCAGCCTTCTTCGCACATCATGCGCAAGAGCATCGCCGTGGTCCCCGAAGGCCGCCGAGTGTTCGCCCGCTTGACCGTCGAGGAAAACCTCGCCATGGGCGGCTTCTTCACCGACAAGGGCGACTATCAAGAGCAACTGGACAAGGTCCTGCAGCTGTTCCCGAGGCTGAAAGAGCGTTATGTCCAGCGCGGCGGCACCATGTCCGGCGGCGAGCAGCAGATGCTGGCGATCGGCCGGGCGCTGATGAGCAAGCCCAAGCTGCTGCTGCTCGACGAGCCCTCGCTTGGCCTGGCGCCGATCATCATCCAGCAGATCTTCGACATCATCGAACAGTTACGCCGCGATGGCGTGACAGTGTTCCTGGTGGAACAGAACGCCAACCAGGCGTTGAAAGTCGCTGATCGGGCCTATGTGCTGGAGAATGGCCGGGTTGTAATGCAGGGCACGGGGGAGGCACTGCTGACCGACCCGAAAGTGCGTGACGCCTACCTGGGCGGTTGACTGGCAAAGGGCCTCGGGCTCATGCCAGCCAGTTAGCTTTATCAGGGCTACTGCGCAGCCCATCGCCGGCAAGCCGGCTCCTGCAGGGTCTGCACTCTGACCTGTAGGAACCGGCTTGCCGGCGATGGGCCGCAAAGCGGCCCCAAATCGCTTTCTCTTGTGATCAGCGCCTGGCATGGGTACCGTGACCTGCACTTCAAGCAAGCATCCCGGAGCCCCGCCCCATGCGTCTCAGCCCTTCCCTGCTAATCACCGCCCTGCTGCCCCTGTTCGCCGGCTGCCAGATGCTGGCCGCCCCACCAAGCGATCCGAACATCGGCACTGTGCGCATGCAGGGCGAATTGAGCGCCGGCGGCGGCCAGTTGCTGTTCAAACCCTGCAACGAGTCCCGTCGCTTCGTGATCAAGGATGTGGCCGGCACCGGCATTTTGCAGGAAGCCGCGAACCTGGCCGACGACGCCGGTGACAAATTGTTCGCCGATGTGCGGGGGCGCCTGACCGGCAGCAAGCAGGCCGACAACGACGGCCAGCTCGAGGTACGCCGCCTGTACCGTCTGGAACCGTCCACCCGCGCCTGCGAAGACCCTAACTTCAAGCAACTGACCCTGCGCGCCAGCGGTCATGAGCCCGAGTGGGACGTCAAGGCCAGCGGCAAAGGCATGGTGCTCAACCGCATTGGCAAGGAACCATTGCCGCTGCCCTTTCTGGAAGAGGAAGTGCCCGGCGGCGGCCTGACCTTGACCAGCGAAGCCAACGGGCAGCATGTGGAACTGTGGGTTGCCCCGCAGCGTTGCGTCGATACTGCCACCGGTGCCGTGCGCCACCTGCGCGCCGAGCTGCGCATCGATGGCCAGACCCTGCAGGGCTGCGGCTACTACGGCGGTGCACGCGACAACTGATCGCCGGGCACTTTTATCCTGCCAGTCAGGGCGGCGAACAGCTTATACTTGGCGGTTTGTGTAAAGCCGCCGGCCGCCCATGGCCGGGATACTGGACCCTGCCATGCTACGAATCACCGAACTGAAGCTGCCCCTGGACCATCCCGACGAAGCGCTGCGCGAAGCCATTGTCCAGCGCCTGGGCATCCGCGATGAGCAACTGCTCAGCTTCAACCTGTTCAAGCGCAGCTACGATGCGCGCAAGAAGAACAGCGAACTGCTGTTCATCTACACCATCGACCTTGAAGCCAGCAACGAAGCAGAGCTACTAGGCAAGTTCGCTGACGATCGCAACATCAGCGTCGCGCCGGATGTCACCTACAAGTACGTTGGCCACGCCCCTGCCGACCTGCAAGAGCGCCCGATCGTGGTCGGTTTCGGCCCGTGTGGCATCTTCGCCGGCCTGCTGCTGGCTCAGATGGGCTTCAAGCCGATCATCCTCGAGCGTGGCAAGGAAGTGCGCCAGCGCACCAAGGACACCTGGGGCCTGTGGCGCAAGAGCGTGCTCAACCCCGAGTCCAACGTGCAGTTTGGCGAAGGCGGTGCCGGGACCTTCTCCGACGGCAAGCTGTACAGCCAGATCAAGGACCCGCTTCACCATGGCCGCAAAGTGCTCGAAGAGTTCGTCAAGGCCGGTGCACCGGACGAGATCCTCTACATCAACAAGCCGCACATCGGTACCTTCCGCCTGACCGGCATGGTCGAGCAGATGCGCCAGGACATCATCGCCATGGGCGGTGAAGTGCGCTTTCAGGAGAAGGTCACCGACCTGCTGATCGACGATGGCCAACTGAGCGGTGTGGTGTTGGAGAGCGGCGAGCAGCTGCAGTCGCGCCACGTGGTGCTTGCCCTGGGCCACAGCGCCCGTGACACCTTCCGCATGCTTCATGGTAAGGGCGTGTTCATGGAAGCCAAGCCGTTCTCGGTGGGCTTCCGTATCGAGCACCCACAAACGTTGATCGACAAGGCACGCCTTGGCAAGTATGCCGGCCACCCGAAACTGGGTGCCGCTGACTACAAGCTGGTGTACCACGCCAAGAATGGCCGCTCTGTGTACAGCTTCTGCATGTGCCCCGGCGGTACCGTGGTCGCTGCCACCAGCGAACCTGGCCGCGTCGTTACCAATGGCATGAGCCAGTATTCGCGTAACGAGCGCAACGCCAACTCCGGCATCGTGGTCGGTATCGACCCTGAGCGCGATTACCCGGGGGGCCCGCTGGCGGGTATCGAGCTGCAGGAGCGCCTGGAGGCGCACGCCTATGTGATGGGCGGCAGCAACTACCAGGCACCTGCGCAGCTGGTCGGTGATTTCGTGGCCGGCAAACCGTCCACAGCGCTAGGCACCGTCGAGCCGTCGTACAAGCCGGGCGTCACCCTGGGTGACCTGGCGCCGAGCTTGCCGGACTTCGCCATCGAGGCAATCCGCGAGGCGCTGCCAGCCTTCGATCGACAGATCAAAGGCTACAACCTGCATGATGCAGTGCTGACCGGCATCGAAACACGCACCTCCTCGCCGCTGCGCATCACCCGCGGCGAGGATTACCAGAGCCTGAACGTGAAGGGGCTGTTCCCTGCAGGTGAAGGTGCCGGGTACGCCGGGGGCATTCTCTCGGCCGGTGTTGATGGCATTCGCATTGCAGAGGCCGTGGCGCGGAATATGCTCGGGCTGTAAGCCGGTCCTCGCAGAGACAGCGCTGAACCTGTGAACAGCGCTGCCCCGGGAGCCGGATTGCCGGCGACAGGGCCAGGACAGGCAAATAAAAAACCCCGAACGGACCTGGCCAGTTCGGGGTTTTGTTTTTTCCCGCGCTCAGTGCGTAACGCGGCTGGTACCGTCGACAGTCATGATGCGCACACGCTCACCGACGCGGAAGATTTCGTTCTCCTGCACGGCCTGCACATAGGCGCGCATGCTGCCATCGTCCTCACGCACGGTGATTTCGACACCTTGGGTGCGGGTGATGCCTTCCTCGGCAGCTGAACCCGCCAGGCCACCGGCCACTGCACCGATTACCGCTGCAACGATACTGCCGCGGCCACCACCAATGGCGCTGCCGGCAACACCACCGACGATTGCGCCTGCACCGCCGCCGATAGGGGTTTTGGTGCCTTCGATCTTGACCGGACGCAGGGACTCGATAGTACCCATGCGCACGGTCTGCACGCGACGGGCTTCATCACGGGAGTAGCTGTCGCCGGTCAGGCTCGAAGCACAGCCGCCCAACAACAACGACATGGTGGTAAAGGTCGCCACCAGCAAAGCGGATTTACGCATGGGTAAAGTCTCCATAAGTCAGGTGTCCATTAGACGCTGCACCTCGACGGCTGTCACGGTAGCAAAGCCATAAAATTATTTCCGTTCAGCTACGGTACAGTCTCCGAGCCGGGCTTGGAAATCTAGACAGAGGATAGTCAGGGTTTACTGCATTGAAGTGGTGACAGCATGCATGGGGCTACCGAGCAGCCCCATGAACGTCACGGAGCCAGGCGCTCGCGTGCCCATTGGCCATCGACCCACCGATAGTTCAGCCGGTCATGCAACCGGCTCGCCCGCCCTTGCCAGAACTCGATGCGCTCCGGCAGCAGGCGGTAACCTCCCCAATGCTCGGGGCAGTGGGGCTGGGTATCGGAGAACCGGGCCTCAGTGGCCTTCACCAGCCCTTCGAGCGCCTCACGGCTGGCAATCACCCGGCTTTGCGGGGAAGCCCAGGCCCCAAGGCGGCTACCCAGCGGGCGGACCTGGTAATAGTCATCCGACTCTTGGGGCGTAACCTTTTCCACACGCCCCTCAATGCGCACCTGACGCTCCAGCGCCGGCCAAAAGAAGGTCATGGCAGCGTAGGGGTTGGCCTGGAGTTGCTGGCCCTTGGCGCTGTCGTAGTTGGTGAAGAAGGTGAAACCTCGGTCGTCGAGCCCTTTGAGCAACAAGACGCGGCAATGGGGACGGCCATCACCGTCGACCGTGGCGAGGGTCATGGCATTGGCCTCCACCGGTGGCTGCTCGGTCTTTACCGCATCGGCGAACCATTGATGGAACAGAGCGAACGGCTCGCCCGGCGCCTGGGCTTCAGCCAGGCCATCACGGGTGTAGTCGCGGCGCATATCGGCCAGGGATTGGGTCATGGCTGCGTTTCCTTGACGATCAGTTGGTCTTCGCAGGGCTATTGACGGCTACTTTTTTCTCGGCGGTAGCTTTCTTGGCTGCGGGCTTGGCCGGCGCAGCTTTCTTTTTGGCGGTGGTTTTAGCAGGTGCCTTGGCTTTGGCTACAGGCTTTTTGGCAGCAGGTTTGGCCGCAGCCTTGGCGGCTGGCTTGGTATCAGCTGCCTTGGTAGCGGGTGCCTTGGTGTCCTGGACAGCAACCATCGAGGCAGGTGCCGGCGCTGGCCGCTGATATTTAGCCATCAGGGCAAGCATGGTGTTCTGCGGTGTCAGCAGCATCTCCACGCGACGGTTCAGGGCACGGCCTTCAACGCTGTCGTTCGCTGCGCGTGGCATTTCCGAGCCCATGCCCTTGAGCGACAGGCGGTCACGCTTCAAGCCGCTCAAGCGGAAGATCGCCGACACGGAAGCGGCGCGCTCCAGGCTGAGCTTCTGGTTGGTAGCAGCAGCGCCGCTGGTGTCGGCGTGGCCCAGCACCAGCACGGCAGTCTTGGGGTCGCCTTCGACGGCTTTGGCCACTCGGGTAATCGGGCCCAGGCTCATAGGCAGCAGCATGTTAGGACGATCAGGGTTGTAGGAGCTGTCAGCCGGGATGGTCACAACCAACACATTCTCACGGCGCTCCAACTCCAGTTTGCTGTCCTTGATCGCTTCACGCAGTTTTGGCTCGTACTGGTCGAGCCAGGCCTGGGTGGCCTTTTCGTCGATTTTTGGTACAACCGGGCCCTTGACCTGCTTGTCGTCAGCGCCAAAGGGCCACCACCACCGGCTGGCGCTCTCGGACTTGGCATCGGCCTTGGCGACTTTTTCGGTGACGGCCTGCTTCACTTCCTGCTCGGCGACCTCGTCCGAACCGAATGGCCACCAGCTGCTGAGGCCGCCCTTCGAGGCATCTTGGGAATGGCTGGCGCAGCCGGTCATAGCGGTCAGGCACAGGGCGAGAGCTAAGGTTTTATGTGAAGACATCAGCGATACACCATGAAATAGAAAGAGATTTTGCCCACACACTTGAGGCGTTGGCATTGAGGATAGTCAAAGGGGTTGCGCAATACCCGCGTTACCCGATCAAAGGCAAGTACCAAGGACACGCACCAGTTGCTGGGCTCTTGGGTCCATGAGCACGTAAGGGCCGAGGGTATTGACCACGAAACCGAAAGCAACGTCGTGCTCGGGGTCGGCAAAACCGACCGAACCACCTGCGCCGGGATGCCCAAAGGCCCGCGCACCCAGGCCGAATGTGGCGTTGGCCACTGCGGGCTGGTCAAGCATGCAGCCAAGGCCGAAACGGGTCTTGGTCAGCAGGGTGCGATCCTCGCCGATGCTGTGTTCACGCGTCAGCTCATCGAGCAACTCAGACTCGAGCAGGCTGCCGTCGAGCAGGCCAGCATAGAAACCCGCCAGGCTACGGGCATTGCCATGACCGTTGGCCGCCGGTTGCTGCATGCGGCGCCACTCAGGCTTGTTGGTACTGGTGAGGATCGCTGGCGGGTTGGTGAACGCGCGGGTAGACAACGCCTCGGGCTCACGCATGGTCACCTGCAGCAGGCGCTGGGCGGCAGCATCGCCGGCGTTGCCCTTGCCGCGTGCGATATGGGCCACGCGATGGAATTCTTCGTCTGCCAGGCCTACATGGAAGTCCAGCCCCAGCGGCCGCGCGGTACGCGCCACAATCGACTCCCCAGGGCCACGGCCATCGGCGCGACGGATCAACTCGCCGATCAGCCAGCCGTAGGTGATGGCGGCATAGCCGTGCGCTGTACCAGGCGTCCACCAAGGTGTCTCGGCGGCCAGCGCATCGACCATGGCTTGCCAGTCATACAGGGCCTCTGCTGGCAGCAGTTCGCGGATGGCGGGCAAACCCGCTCTGTGGCTGAGCAGTTGGCGCAGGGTGACGCTCTCTTTGCCTGCCTGGGCAAACTCGGGCCAGTAGCGCGCCACCGGAGCATCCAGCGCCAGCTTGCCTTCACCGACCAGCTGCAGCGCCGTGACGGCAGTGAAGGTCTTTGTGCAGGAGAAGAGATTGGCGATGGTATCGCTGTGCCAGGCCTGCTGGCCGTCTTTGTCGGCGCTGCCCGCCCAAAGGTCGATTACAGTCTCGCCACCGACCTGGATGCACAGCGCCGCGCCGCGCTCCTGGGGATCATCGAACAATGCCGCAAACGCTTCACGCACTGCCTCGAACTTCAGCTCATAGTGACCCTGGATCTGCACCCGCCCGTTCTCCGTTCGACCTTGCTGAAAAAGGGGTGCATTGTTTCAGTAGTTGGCGGTTTTGCCTACTGGGCAAGGCTGGATGATCACGCAGAAAAGCGCCCTTTTCAGGGCGCCTCGTCGGTTGGCGCCCCCGTGGTAGAGCCCCCTTCGTGCAACAGGCTGCTCAACTGACCAACGGCCTGACGGTTACTCTTGCGCACCGCCTCGACAAAATCCGGATACGGCGTATCGGTGATCGCCACCAACCCAAGGTGCCCGTTTTCGCCATCGAGCAAACGCCCGCTGGCAGGCTGGTCGAGATATTGGAACCAGTGAGCGCCGACGATCATCGGCTGCGCCAGTGCCGCTTTGAGGAAGTTGCCGTAGGCCGGGCCACGATCCTCTTCACGCGCCACTTCCACCGGCCCCGGCCAGAAAGGCCCACGGTCACGAGAACCGAACTGGAATTCGGACACCAGCACCGGCTTGTCCAGCTCCGCCAGCTGGGCGAAGTCGTAGCCGTCATCGGGTTTGAGGGTATAGAAGTTGAAGCTCAGCACATCGCAGAACTCGGCGCAGGCCTTGACCGCTTCGGGTGTGCTGACGGCAAAGCGCCCGCCCAGCAGAAGGTGGTTGGGCGCATGCCAGTTCAGCGAATCGGCGATGGTCTTGAAATAGGTTTCGGCGAACACCTGCTGGAAGTGCTGGTAATCGCGTTCGATCTCAGGGTGCTCGGGGTTGGGCAGCGGCGCCTCGAAGCCTGGGTCTTCCATCAATTCCCAGGCTTGCAGGTCAATGCCCCAGGCCTTGGACAGCCCCTGCTGGTTACGGTACTTGTCGCGCAGTTGCTTGAGGAAGGCACGCTTGGCCGGCACATCGGTTGTCAGACGCAGGGTGCCATAGGCAAGGCCGTAACGGGCCTTGGGGTCATTACCAGGCGCAGCCCAGGCCAGCTCGTTATCGGCAAAGTAACCGATCAGCCAAGGATCATCCCGGTGGTCACGGGCGGCGATGGCCACAGCACGCTCGGTGGCCATGGCGAAACGCGGATCGAACGGGTCGGGCATGCGCCCCCACCAGTCCATGCCTGTGCTGATGCTGGCATAGTCACCGACGATCGACAGCGGCAGGGTATAGGGCATGCGTTTGGCCTGGCCGAGTTCAGGGTCGCTCCAGTTGCCCAGGGTATTGAAGCCCCAGGCCTGCAAACGATCGAGCGTATGTGCCTGCCAACGAGCGGTATCCAGGGAAGGCGGCGGACAGGGCGCGGCAGGTTGCACCTCCCCCCCTGCCGGGCAAGGCTTGCCATGGGCGCGGTGGATGTTGGCCGCATAGAAGTCGAACCAGCGCCCCTTCTTGAAGTTGCGCCCCTGCGACGATGCATTGCCATCATCGTTGTTGCCCTCGCCATAAAAGGCGCCAAGTGCGTCACCTTCGCCCGGTAGCACACCAAACATCCCTTCGCGGCCGGCGACATAGGTACGCCCGCCATCGGCAGCCACTGCATTGACGCCCAACGAGTAAAACGGATGGCCATCGGGGGTTACCAGGTGCCAGCGGCCGTCACGTTTTTCCGTACGGAAGAAACCCTTGGCCTCGAACGCCGGCCCGGCAAGCAGGCCGCCGTAGCTGTCCAGCTGTTGCTTGTGATGCTCGGCCAGCCAGGCCTTGAGCTGTTGCAGCTCACGGTTGTCAGCAGCCTTCAGTTGTTCATCGTTGACCACCTTCTCGGGCCAGCGGCCGCGAGTGGACTGGCCGTAAGCGTCGATCAGTGCGTGGTAGGCCGCCTGGTAGGCAAGGTCATCGTCCTGGATACCGACCTTTTCGATCAGCAGGTTCTGCGCAACCTTGGGGCCGGGAATGCTCAAGCTGACGGATACCACCTGCTTGAGATCGACCTCACCGGCGCTGCTGGTCAGCAGCAACCGTTGCCCTTCATGGTTCCAGGGCATCGGTGGGCCGGCGCGCATGCCCTGGCTCAGAGGGGAGCTGGCCTTGAGCGGCACCATGACCGTCTGCGCAGGCCCTGCAGGCAGGTCGATACGGCTGGTCAGAGTACGGCCATCGCTGCCCAGCACCGTGACATCGACGGTCAGCGCCCAGTCCATGGCACTTTGCAGGCGCAAGGTCAGAAACTGCCCGGCCGACCAATCCCATGCACCACTCTGTGGGCTCAGCCGCAGGGTCGGCCGTTCAACCGGGTTGAACACCACCCGCCGCAACACCTCGCCTTCTGCGGTCTGTTCGGCGTTGTACTGCGGCATGCCGGCCCCTTCGGTCGCCACGTTGACGACCGAAGCCGGGCGCACGAAGCTGAACAGCGTCTGCTGCCCGGCCATTGCAGGCGTGCTGAGCAACAGGGTGAGAACAGCAGGCAAGGTGCGGCGGATCATAGGGCTCAGGCTCTCCTTCCAGGCCCTCATGGGCCCGCGACAGAGTGGTGGACAACGGGCCGGCACATCATGCTCCGGCCTTCAGGAAATCTCCCGCCGGAAGGGCGGCAGCGCATTGAGAATAGCCTTGCCGTAGCGTTGAGTGACCAGACGCCGGTCAAGCAAGGTAATGACGCCCCGGTCCTGCTCGGTACGCAGCAGGCGACCGCAGGCCTGAATCAGCTTCAACGATGCATCGGGCACGGCAATTTCCATGAAGGGGTTGCCACCGCGGGCCTCGATCCACTCGGCCAGTGCCGCCTCGACCGGATCGTCAGGCACGGCAAAGGGGATTTTGGCGATCACCACATGCTCGCAATAGGCACCAGGCAGGTCGACGCCCTCGGCGAAGCTGGCCAGACCGAACAGCACACTGTGCTGGCCATCATCGACCCGCGCCTTGTGCTTGTTCAGGGTTTCCTGCTTGGACAGGTTGCCCTGAATCAGCACCAGCTTGCGCCAGTCGCGGTCCAGGCCGTCGAAGACTTCCTGCATCTGTTTGCGCGAGGAGAACAGCACCAGCGCACCGCGGGCGTCTTCGACGATGTTCGGCAGCTCGCGGATGATCGCAGCGGTATGCGCCGCAGCATCGCGCGGGTCAGCCTTGAGGTCGGGCACCCGCAGCAGGCCGGCATCGCCATGCACGAACGGGCTAGGCACCACGCAGGTCACCGCATCGCGCGGTAGCCCCGAGCGCATGCGGAAGCGGTCGAACTTACCCAGCGCAGTCAGCGTCGCCGAGGTTACCAGCGCGCCATGGGCAACGCTCCACAGGCTACGCCGCAGCATTTCGGCAGCCAGAATGGGGCTGGCGTTGACCTCGATGTCGAACAGCGCGCCGCTTTCGGCCAGGGTCAACCAGCGGGCCATGGGCGGGCTGTCTTGCGGGTCCTCGGCAGTGAAGGCGGTCCACAGCTCCCAGTTGCCTTGGGCGCGGGTGACCAGGCTGCCGAACAAGGGGTACCACTCTTCGGCCTGATGGCTGGCAATACCGATGTTGACCTCGCCGTCCATGCCTTCCTTGAGCAGGTCGGCCAGACGGGTGAACAGGTCGTTGAGGCGAGCGAAGCCCTTTTTCAGCTCGATGCCGACTTCGCGGATCTGCTCGGGTACCACGCCGCCTTCGAAGCGATAGCGCGGGCGCTCTCGCCCCTCCACGTCTTCGCTGGGGCGAAAGTCGGCGACTTGCTCGCACAAGGTGAACATGAACTGTTGCTGGGTGCGGATTTCCCGCGCCAGCTCCGGCACCTGCTCGATCAGCTTGCCCAGATCGCCCGGCAACGGGTGCTGGGCCAGCAGTTTGGTCAGGTTCTTGGCAGTCTGCTCCAGCCAGTCGGCAGTGGAGCGCAAGCGCGAAAAGTGGGCGAAGTGGCCGATGGCCTTGTCGGGCAGGTGGTGACCTTCGTCGAACACATACATCGTGTCACGCGGGTCAGGCAGCACCGCGCCGCCACCCAGGGCCAGGTCGGCCAGGACCATGTCGTGGTTGGTGACGATCACATCGACCTTGCCCATGCCTTCGCGGGCCTTGTAGAACACGCACTGCTGGAAGTTCGGACAGTGGCGGCCTGTACATTGGCTGTGGTCGGTGGTCAGCCGCGCCCAGTCCTGGTCTTCCAGGGCCTCGGGCCAGCTGTCACGGTCGCCGTCCCAGCGATTGCCGGCGAGCTTCTCGATCATGCTGTTGAACAGCTTCTGGCTGCGCTCGTCGACCTCGATGTGAAAGCCCTCTTCCTCGAACAGCTGCGCAGTGGCCGATTGCGCATGGCCCTCCTGCAGCAGGATGTCGAGCTTGGACAGGCACAGGTAGCGGCCGCGGCCCTTGGCCAGGGCGAAGCTGAAGTTCAGGCCGCTGCTGCGCATGAGGTCGGGCAGGTCCTTGAAGACGATCTGCTCCTGCAGGGCCACGGTCGCGGTGGCGATTACCAGGCGCTTGCCAGCAGCCTTGGCGGCGGGGATTGCGGCCAGGCTATAGGCGACCGTCTTGCCGGTACCGGTACCCGCCTCGACCGCGACCACGGCAGGCTCGCCCGCGCGGCGGCCTTCATCGTCGCAGGCAATGTCGCCCAGGACCTTGGCCACTTCGGCGATCATCAGGCGCTGGCCATAACGCGGCTTGAGGCTCTTGGCTTCGAGAAAACGCGAGTAGGCGCCCTGGATGGTGGCTTTGAGTTCGTTGCTGATCATGGTCTGCAGGCGCCCGAAGGGCTGGATATATTTTCAGTGTTTCGCATGGGGCGGCTATCATACCCCGCTATTGCCCATTGTGCCGCATGGAGATCCGGATGCTTGCCTTTGCCCTCCCCTACACACTGCATGTCCTGGCCGCCCTTGTGTGGGTCGGCGGCATGTTCTTCGCCTGGCTGGTGCTGCGCCCGGCAACGGTTGCAGCCCTTGAGGGGCCTGCCCGGCTTCGGCTCTGGGTGGAAGTTTTCCGACGCTTCTTCAGATGGGTCTGGCTGGCAGTAGCCATTCTGGCGATAAGTGGTATCGGCATGTTGCACATGCGCTTCAACGGTTTCGAGACAGCTCCCAGGTATGTACAGGTGATGATGGGGGGCGGGATCGCCATGTTCGCGCTGTTCATGCGTATCCAGGCGCTGTTGCTGCCTGAGCTGAAGGCTGCGGTGCAAGCCGAAGACTGGGCCGCAGGCGCCGCGGCGCTAGGCCGGATCCGGCGCATGGTGGGGGCCAACCTCCTGCTGGGGCTGGCGGTGGTGGCGGTAGCCAGTTCGCGGTTACCGGCATAGCAGCGCAGCGCCGTGGTCAGCCACGGCGCGTCAGCTCTGCCTGCCGCGGTATGGACATCACATGGAAAATACCCGTCAGCAGTATCTGCAAACGATCGAACCAGCGGTGGCTGCGCCCACGCAAGCTGCCGTTGAAAAACAGCACTTCCAGAACGTGCAGCCCCAGCAAGGCAATACCCGCAGCATTGATCAACAGATTGAACGGCAGGGGCTGTGGCAGCATCTGGTTGAACAGCACCACGCCCCAGAAAGCGATGGTCAGGGTTTTACCCACTCCCAAAATGAATTTCATCTGCCGCTCCCATCGCTGCTCAGTTAAGGTGCAGGTCCACCCGCCGGTTTTGCGCACGGCCTTGTTCGGTGTCGTTTTCTGCCACCGGCTCGCTAGCCCCGCGCCCCTCGCTCGTCACCTTCTGCGGTGCCAGGCCCTGGCTGATCAAATACTGTGCGACGCTGCCAGCGCGCCGCTCGGAGAGTGCCTGGTTGTAACTGTCGGACCCGACATTGTCGGTATGGCCGACTACCTTGATCCGCGATACACCCAGCTCGTTGAGCCTGGGCAACAGGCTTTGCAGCCGTTGCTGGCTACCCGCCGTCAAGTCGGCAGAGTCGAATGCGAACATCACCTGGCCCTGGTCGTCGAGGGAGATCACCTGGGGCTGGGGGTCGGGTGCAGGTTGGCTGGGCGGATACTGCGGCAGCGGGCAGCCCATGTGGTCGACCGCCGTGCCAGCAGGCGTGTCAGGGCAACGGTCACGGCGATCGAAGACACCATCCTCATCTTCATCCCCATCCTGGGCGTAACAGATCAGGCCGCCGGCGATCGCCCCCAGGGCGCCACCGCCTGCAGCCCAGCTCGAGCTTTCGATAGCGCCCAGGCCACCGCCGGCCAGCCCACCGAGCAGGCTGCAGATGGGCCAGGTCCGTTGATTGAGGGGCGCACTGCCGTCACTGTGGGTGGCGCAGCCTGCCAGCAGGCTGGAAACCACCAGCAACGGCAGCGCCGCCTTTGACATGACACTCATGATGAATGCTCCTGTGTCGTTGGCCGCAACCGGCCTACAGGAGTAAAGACGCGCCCGCGCCACTTCTCAAGGCGCGGGCGCACGCCGTCAGCGCTCGATCTTGATCTCGGTGCGACGGTTCATCGAACGCCCATCGGCTGTGGCGTTGTCCGCTACAGGCTGGGTTTCGCCGGCACCGACCACCGACACGAAGCTGGCGCGTGGTACACCGCTCTCGACCAGGTAATCGGTCACCGAGTGGGCACGGCGCTCGGACAGGTTCTGGTTGTAACTGTCGGAGCCAACGCTGTCGGTGTGGCCGGTGACGCTCAGACGAGCGCTCGGCGCTTCCTGCTTCAGGCGTGTGGAAATGGTGTTCAGGCGTTCCTTGTCGGCTGGGGTCAGGCGCGCAGAGTCGAACTCGAAGTGTACGTCACGGATGACGATGACTTCCTCCTTCTGTACCACGACTTCCTCGACCACAGGCGCCGGCTCGGGCGGACAGCCATTGGCATCGACCTGCACACCACGCGGAGTACCTGGGCACTTGTCACGGCTGTCCGGCACGCCATCACCATCCTCGTCACCATCGCCGTTGGCCCAGCAATAACCAGCTGCCAGGCCACCACCCAGCAACGCACCCCAGCCAGCCCAGCTGGAGCTTTCGATGGCGCCCAGGGCAGCGCCGCCCACGCCCCCGACGGCAGCACACTTCGGCCAGTCGGTTTTCTGCAAACCTGCACAACCAGTCAACACACTGGTGAGCAGTACCAGGGGTATCGCTGTGCGTACTATGCTCATTTCGTAGCTTCTCCTAGGGGGAATCGGCATAAGGCCGATCCATGGGAGTAAAGACCGCGCTTCTCATCCCTGCCAGCAATAAGCCACGACACGGTCATACGGCGCTTTGCCCACGGCCGACAGCCCGTTAGTCTTGGAAGACCTGAACGAGGATTGGCAATGACCGACGGTTTTTCCCAACGTACACCCCAGCAGGCCCTGGCGGCCCTGCTGGAGCGTTTCACCCCGCAACGTCTGCTGCTGGTAGGCACGCGCTTTCCTGCCTTGGATGCGTTTGCCCAAGCACACCCGCAGGTGACGATCGAGACCTGCCAGCCAGGCGCGCTTGCAGCGCATGTTGCCGCACAGCGCTTCGACCTGGCATTGCTGGTGGATTGCCTGGAGCACTTGCCCAAACGCGCTGGCCTGGAACTGCTTGGCGGCATCCGCAACCTCAACGCCAGCCGTGTCGCCGTGCTGGCCGACCTGCGCGCCTGTGGCTGGCAGGAGACCGATTTTTTTGCCCTGGCCCTGTCGGCCAGCGAGAAATTCCGCCGCGACGAGCAGGTCTTGAGCCTGTTCACCTATGATCTACATGACTACAAGCAGGTCCCCGACTGGCTCAACGCCAGGTTCTGGGCCAACCCTGAAAACTTCGGCAAGTACTGGTGGTGATGAATGAGTGTCTCGGTTTGCCCTTGTGGCAGCGGTAACCTGCTGGACGCCTGCTGCGGGCACTACCACGCCGGCACCCCGGCCCCGGATGCCCAGGCACTGATGCGCTCGCGCTACAGCGCCTACGTGCTCGGCCTGATCGATTACCTGGTAGCTACCACCTTGCCAGCCCAGCAGGCTGGCCTGGATCGTAACGCAATTGCGGCCTGGAGCGCCCAGAGCACCTGGCTTGGCCTGGAGGTGGAGAACGCCGAGGTGCTCGGTGGCCAGCCTGAACATGCCTTTGTCACGTTCACTGCGCGCTGGCACGATCTGGAGGGTGATCACCAGCACCGCGAGCGCTCCGCCTTCGTGCAGCATGACGGGCGCTGGTACTTCATCGACCCGACCGTCGAACTCAAGGCTGGCCGCAACGACCCCTGCCCCTGCAACAGCGGTCAGAAATTCAAGAAGTGCTGCGCCAGTTATTGGGGCAACCGAGCGTGATCGCCCTGGCCCGCCTGTTCCTGCTCAGCGCTCTGCTGACGTTGCTGGCGGGCTGCGCGATATGGGGTGACGATGACTGGCGCGCCCCGCAGGTGCACCTGGTCAAGGTCGAAACAGTCAAGGCACGCTTGCTGGAGCAGGAGTTCGTCTTGCACCTGCGTGTCGACAACCCCAATGACAGCCGCCTGTTCATTCGTAACCTGGCTTATTCGGTCTGGCTCAACGACCTGATGCTGGTGGAGGATCAGGCCAGTGTCTGGCGCAGCGTCGGCGGACATGCCCGGCGCACCTTCAAGATCACCGCGCGGACCAATCTTTGGCGCCAGCTCAAGCCGTTGGCCAAACTGCTCAAGAGCGAGCAGCCGCTGCACTACCGCCTGCAGGGCGAGCTCGAGACCGGGCTGCTTATCCACCGGGACCTGCACTTATCGCGCAGTGGTGAGATAATCCCCGGTGATTTCATACCGGAGTAACCCTGCAATGACTCAACAACCCCATGTTCATGGCCCCGACTGCAACCACGGACACGATCATCACCACGATCACGACCACGGCCATGTGCACGGCCCGCATTGCAATCACGGCCATCAGGAGCCGGTTCGCAATGCGTTGAAAGACGTCGGCCGCAACGACCCGTGCCCGTGTGGCAGCGAGAAGAAATTCAAGAAGTGCCACGGGGCCTGATCAAGCCGTAAACGGCAAGCTTCAAGCTGCAGGAAAAAGCAGGCCCGCACCTCATGCAGCTTGAAGCTACCGACCGCTGGTAAATAAAGCTTCACGGCACCTTGCACGGCGCCTGCGCGCTCACTACCTTAGCGCCATTCAAACCCCGCCACGCCTTGCAGGAGCCCTTGTCATGGCCGCCCCCGTCCTTCCTCCCTTCCGCCCGCGGTTCGCCACCGCTGCCACCCTGCTTGGCATGCTCGGGCTTGCCGGTTGCCAGATGGGCGGCTATCAGGACAGTGTGCCACCGACAACAGGCGTGCAGCCGCTCAAAGGCCTGGCGCAGAATGTTTCGGTACGCCGCAACGCCATGGGCGCACCGTTGATTGAAAGCAGTAGCTTCCATGATGCACTGTTCAGCCTCGGCTACGTCCACGCCGGCGACCGTATCGAGCAAATGCTCGCCATGCGCCTGCTGGCCCAGGGCCGCCTGGCGGAACTGGCTGGAAGCGAGGCGCTGGACATCGACCGCCTGATGCGCGCCGCCAACCTCAAGCACAGCGCCACCCAGCTGTACGCCGATGCTTCGCCCCGGCTCAAGCGCTTCTTCGAGGTCTACGCCCGCGGGGTCAACGCCTACCTGTTCCGCTACCGCGAAAAACTGCCGGGCAACCTCGCCAGCAGTGGCTACCGCCCGGAATACTGGAAGCCCGAAGATTCGGCGCTGATCTTCAGCCTGTATGCCTTCAGCCAGTCGGTGAACCTGCAGGAAGAACTCAGCGCCCTGACCCTGGCGCAAAAGGTCGGCAGCGATAAGCTGCCTTGGCTGCTGCCTGGCGCGCCAGACGAACCCCTTGCTGAAGCTGAGGCGGAAAAGCTGAAGGGTCTGAACCTGAGCAGCCAACTGCCGGGCCTGACTGCGCTGGCAGCCGCCAGCCAGAAACTCGCCGACCTCAACCTGCTCGGCAACCCCGGGTCGGCCAACCTGGCCCTGGGCCCGCAACGCAGCCGCAGCGGCAAAAGCCTGTTGGCCAGCGACAGCCGCGCAGCCTGGGCCCTGAGCCCGGTGCAGATCCACACCAGTAAGTACCAGGTTGCGGGCCTGTCGTTGCCAGGCCTTCCCATCGTCCTGGCCGGCTACAACGGCAAGCTGGCGTGGAGCAGCAGCGCGGTAATGGCCGACAACCAGGACCTGTTCCTTGAACGGCTGCGCCATCAGGGCAGCCAGGTCAGCTACCTGGCCGACGGCAAGTGGTTACCCGCTCGCGCACGCAGCGAAACCTTCTTCGTCCGTGGCCAACGCCCGCTGCGCGAAGTGATGTACGACACACGCCATGGCACCCTGCTCGCCCAGACCGGCAGCCCCAGCCTTGGTCTGGCCCTTAACTTACCGCAGCCCAAGGCTGATCGCAGCCTGGATGCGCTGTTCGACCTGACCCGAGCGCAAACTGTGGAACGCGCGTTTGACAGCACCCGCGAGGTCGCGGTTGCCGCACTCAACTTCGTGTTTGCCGAACCTGAGCATATTGGCTGGCAGGTCAGTGGCCGCTACCCGAACCGCCGTGAGGGCCAGGGCCTGCTGCCATCCCCGGGCTGGGAGGGTCGCTACGACTGGGACGGTTACGCCGACCCGATGCTGCACCCCTACGACCAGGACCCGCCGGCCGGCTGGATCGCCCATGCCAACCAGCGCAGCTTGCCACGCGGCTACGGCATGCAGCTGTCCAACACCTGGTATTACCCCGAACGCGCCGAACGCCTGGGCGAGCTGGCCGACAATGGCCGTCACGACAGCCGCAGCCTGATGGCCCTGCAGAACGACCAACAGACACCCATGGCCGACAAGCTCAAGCAGATGTTCGACGCCCCTGGCATGGCCCAACCGCTCAAGCAAGCGATCGACACCCTGCCAGCCGCCCAGCGCGACAAGGCCCGCGACGCGCTGGCCCGCCTCAAGGCGTTCGATGGCCGCCTGAGCCCGGTATCAGCGGATGCCGCGCTGTATGAACTGTTCCTCCAGGAAGTGGCGCGCCAGACCTTCCTCGACGACCTCGGCCCGCAATCCAGCACTGCCTGGCAGGCGTTCGTCAGCAATGCGCGCCTGTCTTACTCGGCCCAGGCCGACCATCTGCTTGGCCGCGAAGACAGCCCGTTCTGGGATGACCGCACCACCGCGCAGAAGGAAGACAAACCGGCCATCCTGGCCCGGAGTCTGGCCGCTGCCGTGGATGCTGGTACAACCCAGCTAGGTACCGACCGCCGCGCCTGGCAATGGGGCAAATTGCACCAATATCGTTGGCCTGCCCCTGCTTACCACGGCCTGGGCGATGTGCTCAGCAGATCGCCACAGGCGGCTGGCGGTGACTTCAGCACCCTTGCCCTGACGCCTTATGCGTGGGGCAGCGATTTCGACACCCGCCTGCCGGCCTCGGCACGCATGATCGTCGACTTTGGCCAGGCAGAACCACTACAGGTACTGACCAGTACTGGACAATCCGGTAACCCGGCCAGTGCCCATTACAGCGATGGGCTCGATGCCTGGTTCAAGGGTCGGTTCATGAGCCTGCCAATACAGCCGCAGCATTTTACCCGGGCCTATGGCAACCAGCGGCTGACCCTGGTACCAGGACGATAGGTCCAGGGTTTCCATCTGCATCCCTTCAGCCTCGGCGCTTAGCATCCTTTCTTGCCGCGCTCGCTCAGACAGCGAGTGCGGTCAACCCATCAAAAAAGGATGTTCAGCATGAGCAAAGAAACCCTCACGATCGAAGTATCCTGGCCTGCATCGCTGGCCGTGCCGGAGGGCAGCACCATTGATATTCAGCTGTGGGTCGGTAACGACAAGGCAGGCTACAGCATGATCGACGGCGATTTCTCGACGCCAGCAAACGCGTCGCCAGCCACCCTCGAAATCGCTTACGACAGTGAAGACCTGCAGAGCCACGACGGCACCACCACCTGGGACTACTTCCATACCTCCCCACGGCTGGTGCATGGCGGCTTCATCAAGAACATCGCCTACGCCGAAAAAATCAGCGTGGCGCAGACCAAAGGCGCGGCCTGGAAAATGGCCCTGCGCTGAATAGCCCGCAGCCAGCCCTGACGTGCAGGGCTGGCTGCCAACACCACGCGAACTTCCACACCCCGCTGATGCTCTGAGCCTGTAAGCCCTCTTGCCAGGCATCACCATGGATCTCGTCATCGCCCGCCCCGAAGGCCTGTACTGCCCGCCCGGTGATTTTTACATCGACCCTTGGCGGCCCGTTGAGCGCGCCATCATCACCCACGGCCATGGCGATCATGCCCGTCGTGGCAACACTCATTACCTGACCGCCGCCCCGGGGGCCGGCATCCTGCGCAGCCGCCTGGGCCAGGATATCGACCTACTGGCCCTGCCCTACGGCGAGCGTATCCGCCACCACGGCGTCACCCTGAGCCTGCACCCGGCCGGGCACGTACTGGGCTCGGCACAGGTGCGCCTGGAACATGAGGGCGAAGTCTGGGTTGCCTCCGGGGACTACAAAGTCGAGCCGGATGGCACCTGTGCTCCGTTCGAGCCGGTGCGCTGTCACACATTCATCACCGAGTCGACCTTCGGCCTGCCCATCTACCGCTGGCCCAGCCAGGCAGAGGTATTTGCGGGGGTGAATGAATGGTGGCGGGCCAATCGCGACCAAGGCAGGGCCAGCGTGCTGTTCTGCTATGCCTTCGGCAAGGCCCAACGAATACTTCATGGCCTGGATCCGAGCATCGGGCCGATCCTGGTACATGGCGCAGTAGAGCCGCTGAACCAGGTATACCGAGAGGGCGGAGTACACCTGCCACAAACCCTTTATGCCGGTGATATTCCCCGTAATGACCCGCTCATTCGCCAGGCCATCGTGTTGGCGCCCCCCTCTGCCGCCGGCAGCAGCTGGATGCGTCGCTTCGGCGATTACAGCGATGCCTTCGCCAGTGGCTGGATGCTGCTGCGCGGCACGCGACGCCGGCGCGGCGTAGACCGCGGCTTCGTCCTCTCCGACCATGCAGACTGGCCTGGGCTGCTATGGGCCATTGACCAGACCGGTGCCGAGCGGGTCATGGTCACCCACGGTTCGGTCAACGTGCTGGTACGCTACCTCAGCGAGCGTGGCCTCGATGCCCGTGCGTTCGTTACCGAGTACGGTGACGAAGACGACACACCAGCAACGGAGGCTGAGGCATGAAGGCCTTTGCCCAGCTCTACCTGCGCCTGGATGCCACCACCTCCAGCAATGCCAAACTGCAAGCATTGCGCGACTACTTTGCCGCAGCCCCCGCCGAGGATGCCGCCTGGGCTGTCTATTTCCTCTCCGGTGGCCGACCACGGCAGTTGGTGCCCACCCGGGTGCTACGCGAACTGGCAACGGCATTGGCCGGACTGCCGGGCTGGTTATTCGACGAAAGCTATCAGGCCGTGGGCGACCTGGCGGAGACCATCTCTCTGTTGCTGCCTGAAAACCAGCAAGGTAGCAAGAGCGGGCTGGCCCATTGGGTCGAAACCCATATGCTCCCACTGCGTGGGCTGCCCGCCGAAGAGGTCCAGCAGCGCCTGCCGCCACTGTGGGCAGAGTTGGATCGCCCCAGCCTGATGCTGTGCCTGAAGCTGATCACCGGCAGCTTTCGCGTGGGCGTGTCCAAGCTGCTGGTCACCCGGGCACTGGCGCAGCTGGCCGGGCTGGATGCCAAACGCATAGCTCAGCGCCTGGTCGGCTATACCGACATCAGCCATCGCCCGACAGCCAACAGTTACCACAAGCTGATCGCCGCTGAATCGGCCGATGAGCATAGCCAACGTGGTGGCCAACCTTACCCGTTCTTCCTGGCGCATGCCCTGCAGGCCCCCCTCGAACAGTTCGACGCCCTGCTCGGCCCGCCCAGCGCCTGGCAGATCGAATGGAAGTGGGATGGCATCCGCGCACAAGTGGTCAAGCGCGATGGCCAGGTGTGGGTGTGGTCACGCGGCGAAGAGCTGGTCACCGACCGCTTCCCGGAGCTGCACAGCCTGGCGCAGAACCTTCCCGACGGCGTCGTGCTCGACGGTGAGATCCTGGTCTGGAAGCCTGATTCGGGCAACGACCAGACACTGGCCGTACAACCTTTCGCGCTACTGCAGCAGCGCATTGGCCGCAAGACGCTGGGCAAGAAGCTGCTGGCCGATGCTCCGGTGGTACTACAGGCCTACGACTTGTTGGAGTGGCAAGGTGAGGACTGGCGTAATCACCCCCAACATGAGCGACGCCAGCAATTGCAGCGTCTCGTCGAAGACTACCCCTTAGCCCCAATACTGCTATCGCCTCTGCTCGAAGGGAAGGATTGGCACGCGCTTGCCATCCAGCGCGAACGATCACGCAGCCTGGGCGTCGAGGGCCTGATGCTCAAGCAGCGCGATGCGTTGTACGGGGTGGGCCGGACCAAGGACATGGGGGTGTGGTGGAAGTGGAAGATCGACCCATTCAGCGTGGATGCGGTGCTGATCTATGCCCAGCGCGGCCACGGCCGGCGTGCCAGTCTTTACAGTGACTACACCTTCGCGGTCTGGAACGCGCCACCAGGCGCCCCCGAGCGTGCCTTGGTACCTTTTGCCAAGGCCTACTCGGGCCTGAGCGATGAAGAAATGCGCAAGGTCGATGCAATCATTCGCAAGACCACGGTTGAGACCTTCGGACCGGTGCGCAGCGTCCAGCCAACGCTGGTGTTCGAACTGGGGTTCGAGGGCATCGCCCTGTCAAAACGGCACAAGAGCGGGATAGCCGTGCGCTTTCCGCGCATGCTGCGCTGGCGCCTGGATAAACCTGTGGAGGAGGCCGATGACCTGGCGACCTTGCAGGCGCTGCTCGCCTGAAGAAGTCAACACGGTGAAGCATACTGGCTAAAATTATGCTTCTATCTTTGTGCCGACCCGTGTCGCAGAACGTTTTCGCCACGCAGCCAGGACCACCATGCACCATTCGACACACGACCTGCTCTCGCCCGTACCAGGCATCATTCGCCAACTCCACAGCTTCCACTTCGGCCCGCGCGGTGGCGCCAAGGTGTACATACAGGCCTCGCTGCATGCCGATGAGTTGCCCGGCATGCTGGTCGCCTGGCACCTCAAGCGTCGCCTGGCCGAACTGGAGCAGCAAGGGCGCCTGCGCCGCGAAATCGTCCTGGTGCCGGTGGCCAACCCGGTAGGCCTGGAGCAAGTGATGCTGGACGCACCGCTGGGTCGTTTCGAATTACAGAGCGGCGAGAACTTCAACCGCAACTTCGTCGACCTTTCCGACACCATAGGCGATCAGGTAGAGGGCCATCTGACCCAGGACGCCGACCACAACCTTGAATTGATTCGCGAATACCTGCGCCGTGGCCTGGACGCACATCCGGCACACACCCCCCTGCAGTCCCAGCGCCTGACCCTGCAGCGGCTGGCCTGCGATGCCGACCTGATCCTGGACCTGCACTGCGACTTCGAGGCGGTAGAACACCTCTACACCACCCCGGAAGCCTGGCCTCAGGTCGAGCCGCTGGCTCGCTACCTGGGTGCGCAGGCCAGTTTGCTGGCCACCGACTCAGGCGGGCAGTCGTTCGACGAATGCTTCAGCCTGGTCTGGTGGCAGTTGCAGCAACGCTTCGGCAAGCGTTTCCCGATCCCTTTGGGTAGCGTGTCGGTAACTGTCGAGTTGCGCGGTCAGGCCGATGTCAGCCATGACCTGGCCAGCCATGACTGCCAGGCGATCCTCGATTACCTGATTCACGCCGGAGTAATCGAAGGCCCAGCAGTGCCCTTGCCACCCCTGCCCCGGGCTGCGACCCCGTTGGCCGCCGTTGAGCCGATATCGGCCCCGCTGGGCGGGCTGCTGGTGTATCACGCCCGCCCCGGTCAGTATCTGGAAGCCGGGCAACTGGTCGCTGAAGTCATCGACCCGCTCAGCGACCGGGTGACTGCCGTGCACAACCGTCAGCCTGGTCTGCTGTATGCCCGCAGCGTTCGGCGCATGGCCACGACGGGCATGGTCATCGCACATGTCGCCGGTGAACAGGTGTGTCGCAGCGGCTACCTGCTGGCCAACTGACCCAGTAAAACCAAACCACCGGGCCGGTGGTCAGTAGAAGCACAACCTTCGAAGGACCCGACGGCCCCATGCCAAGCCCTCCTGACATCGCCAATGCCTGGTTTCGCATGCGCGGCTGGAAGCCCTTCGCCTTCCAGCGCCAAGCCTGGGCAGCAGTCGGACGTGGCGAATCGGGGCTGCTACATGCCAGTACCGGCGCAGGCAAGACCTACGCACTCTGGCTGGCCGCACTGCGCACCTTCGCCAAGCCGGGCGCAGGGCGGCAGCCGGCGCCATTGCAGGTCTTGTGGATTACCCCCATGCGCGCGCTGGCGGCCGACACTGCACGTGCATTGCAAGCTCCGCTGGACGACCTTGGCCTGAACTGGAGTGTCGGCGTGCGCAGCGGCGACACTGGCAGCGCCGAGCGCGCCCGGCAGGCCCGGCGCCTGCCGAGTACATTGATCACCACACCCGAGAGCCTGACCCTGCTATTGACGCGGGCGAAAGCCTGCGATGATTTCGCCAGCCTGCGCATGGTCGTGGTGGATGAATGGCACGAACTGCTCGGCAACAAACGCGGCGTACAGCTGCAATTGGCCCTCGCACGCTTGCGTCGCTGGCATCCGCAGCTAGTGACCTGGGGGCTATCTGCCACCTTGGGCAACCTGCCGCATGCGCTCGAGGTACTGGTGCCCAAGGGCGGCCGACTGATAAAGGGCCGCCAGGACAAGCGTCTGGTCGTCGACACACTCCTGCCCGATGCCATCGAACGTTTTCCCTGGGCCGGGCACATGGGGCTGAAGATGCTCGCTCAGGTTGCCCGTGAGCTCGACACCAGCGCCAGCAGCCTGGTATTCACCAACACCCGTGCCCAAGCCGAACTGTGGTACCAGGCCCTGCTGGACGCCCGTCCCGACTGGGCTGGGCAGATTGCCCTGCACCACGCCTCGCTGGCCCGCGCAACCCGCGACTGGGTGGAACTGAGCCTCAAGCAGGGCACGCTCAAGGCAGTGATCTGTACCTCCAGCCTGGACCTGGGTGTGGACTTTTTGCCTGTGGAACGGGTGTTGCAAATTGGCTCGGCCAAGGGCGTCGCCCGCCTGATGCAACGGGCCGGGCGCTCCGGGCACGCCCCGGGGCGCCAGTCACGGGTCACCCTGGTGCCGACTCACAGCCTGGAGCTGGTCGAGGCAGCAGCCGCTCGCAGTGCACTTACGGCGGGCCATATCGAGGCCCGTCGCTCCCCGCGGCTGTGCATGGATGTGCTGGTCCAGCACCTGGTCAGCATGGCGTTGGGCTGCGGCTTTCGCCCCGCTGAGCTACTCACCGAGGTACGCAGCACATGGGCTTTCTGCGATTTGCGCGACAGCCAGTGGCAGTGGGCACTGGACTTTGTTTGCCACGGCGGCAGCTCGCTCAGTGCCTACCCCGATTACCAGCGCGTCGAGGCCCACAGCGATGGCGTATGGCGGGTCGTCAGCGAGCGCTTGGCGCGGCGCCACCGCATGGGCATCGGCACCATCGTCAGCGACGCCAGCCTGCAGCTCAAGTATTGGAGCAAAGGCGGCGGCGGCAAGCATCTGGGCAGTGTCGAGGAAGCGTTTATCGCCCGCCTGCGTCCAGGCGACACCCTGGTATTCGCGGGCCGGATACTGGAGCTTGTGAGGGTGGAAAACATGACCGCCTATGTACGCCGAAGCAACGCCCGCAAAGCCGCCGTAGCCCGCTGGAATGGCGGGCGCATGCCGCTATCCAGCGAACTGGCCGATGCCCTGGTGGAAAAACTCGACGCCGCAGCCCGCGGCCATTTCGACGATCCGGAAATGCGCACGGTGCGGCCCTTGCTCGCACTCCAAGGCCAGTGGTCGGCCTTGCCTACCACGCAGACGCTGCTGGCCGAAACCCTTGTCACACGCCAAGGTTCACACTTGTTTGTCTACCCGTTTGCCGGGCGCATGGCCAATCTTGGTCTGGCCAACCTGATTGCCTGGCGGGTCAGCCGCAACCAGCCGCTATCGGTATCCATTGCCGTCAGCGACTACGGCTTCGAACTGCTTAGTCCAACCCCTGTCGACTGGGCAAGGTACCTGCCCGCAGCGATGTCCACCGAGCACTTGCTGGAAGATGTACTGGCCAGCCTGAACGCTAGTGAGATGGCCTTGCGGCGCTTTCGCGAAATCGCGCAGATCTCGGGGCTGGTGTTCGGCGGATACCCGGGCGCGCAGAAAAGCACCCGGCAGATCCAGGCTTCCAGCGGGCTGTTCTACGAGGTGTTTCGCAAGCATGACGCCGATAACCTACTGCTTGGCCAGGCGCGGGATGAGGTGCTGCGTGAGGAACTGGAGATCGAACGCTTGCAAGATCAACTGGCCAAGATGAGCAGGCTGCGCCTGAATGTGCGTGAACTGCAACGGCCCGGGCCACTGGCTTTCACGCTACTGGTCGAGGGCATGCGTGAGACCCTGACCACAGAGAAACTGGCCGATCGCATTGCGCGCATGGTCGCGGACCTTGAAAAAGCAGCGAGCAGGAAGGCATGAGTACGCACATCGCCATCGAGCATTGCGGGCAAACACTGTGGTTGATGCCGGACCGCGCGCTGTATTGGCCTGCCCGCCGCGCATTGCTGATCGCTGACGTGCATATCGGCAAAGCCGCCAGTTACCGCGCGCTGCATCAACCCGTGCCGCACGGCACCACCGAAACCACGCTCAAGCGCCTGGACGCCCTGCTGGCAGCCTGTGAGTGCGAGCAATTGATCATTCTTGGCGACTTCCTGCACGCCCGAACAGCACACGCGCCTGCCACGATGGCTCAGTTACAGGCCTGGAGAGAACAGCACGGCAGTTTGCGCATCGTGCTGGTACGCGGCAACCATGACCGCCATGCCGGTGATCCACCAGCCCAACTGGATGTTGAGGTTGAGGAAGAACCTTGGCTGTTGGCACCGTTCGCGCTCCAGCACGAACCGGTCGCCCACCCAGATCACCCCGTGCTCTGCGGCCATGTGCACCCGGTATTCATCCTGCGCGGCCGCGCTCGCCAGCGGCTCAGGCTGCCCTGCTTCGTGATGGACCAGCAAGTCAGCCTGTTACCGGCGTTCGGTGAGTTCACCGGGGGATGGGATGTCGAACCCAGGCAAGAGAGTCGCATCTACCTTGCGGGCACAGATCAAGTCTGGGCCCTGCAAGTCTGATCTCATCAAGCGTTCATGCCACCGGCGCAGGCGGAGGCTCGTCGGGCAGGGTTGGCTCCCCCGGTTCCATGGGCGGCGTGTCGCCAGGTTGGGCCGGTTGTGGGGTGTCCGGGTCGGGCTGACCTGGTACGCCACCCAGATGCATCGGAGCAGGATGGGCCAGCAGGGACCACGCCAGCAAGCCGATCTGGTTGGGCTGCAGGACAGCCAGCTTGGCACTGATTGCGGGATCGAGTTTCATGGGCAACTCCTGCCGAGGGCCGTCACACTTCATGCATGGCGGCACTGTTCACTAGCTTGGAGTACCAGAGCGAAAACTAATTCCCCGCGCTCGTCGGCTCAGGTGCGTGGCAGGGTGACGCCGCGCTGCCCCTGATACTTGCCGCCACGGTCTTTGTAAGACACTTCGCATTCTTCATCGGATTCGAGGAAGAGCATCTGCGCCACGCCTTCGTTGGCGTAGATCTTGGCCGGCAAGGTGGTGGTGTTGGAGAACTCCAGTGTCACATGACCTTCCCACTCTGGCTCGAGCGGGGTGACGTTGACGATGATGCCGCAACGGGCATAGGTGCTCTTGCCCAGACAGATGGTCAGGACGTTGCGCGGAATGCGGAAGTATTCGACGGTGCGGGCCAGGGCAAAGGAGTTCGGCGGGATGATGCAGACATCGCTCTTGACGTCGACGAAGCTGCCGGCGTCAAAGTTCTTCGGGTCGACGGTGGCCGAATTGATGTTGGTGAACACCTTGAATTCGTCGGCGCAGCGCACGTCGTAACCGTAGCTGGAGACGCCGAACGAGATCACCCGGCTGTCGTGCTCGCCGCGCACCTGGCGCTCGACGAACGGTTCGATCATGCCGTGTTCCTGCGCCATGCGGCGAATCCACTTGTCCGATTTGATGCTCATGGCGGGGGTGTCCTGAGAGTTGCGAGGTGAAAAAACGAGAAGCGCATATTACCGGTCCCGGCGCTCAGGTTAAAGTTCCATGCCGCATCCCGCGTCAGATGGGGCTTGGCGTCCGCCGCCGATCTGAATTTCATCAAAGGCCATCTTGGTGATTGGCAGGTTGCGGAAAGTGGGTTAAGGTGACACCACTGTGCTGCACGTGACACCGAGAATCTCTAGTTTGATGCACGATCCTGATCGGCCCAACGCTGAATTTTCTGCTCTCTTTGCGCTCAGTCCCGGGCAGGGTTTTTCCTGACCGTTATCAACTTTGTCCAAGGAGACAGAAAAATGTCCAACCGTCAAAACGGTACTGTTAAGTGGTTCAACGACGAGAAAGGCTACGGCTTCATCACCCCTCAGTCGGGTGACGATCTGTTCGTACATTTCAAAGCCATCCAAGCTGACGGCTTCAAAACCCTGAAAGAAGGCCAGGCTGTTACTTTCGTCGCTACCCGCGGCCAGAAAGGCATGCAGGCTGAAGAAGTTCAAATCGCCTAAGTCGATTTAGCTTCCTCGCTTTCAAAAAAACCCGCCTTCCGGCGGGTTTTTTTATGGCCGCTTGCAGGAGCGGCCTTGCGGGACCGGTCGGAAAGGGCCGCAAAGCGGCCCCGGCATTTCATGCGGCGGGCCATGTCGCCCTTGGAGCTGCACCATCGCCAACATGCAGGCTGCGCAGGCTCCCACCACTTATTCAATCCTCGCTGATGGTAATGCTCGGCATTGCCGGTGCTGCCGCTTCCTGCAGCACGATCCGCGCGCCAACCTGACGGGCGAGCTCTTGGTAAACCATGGCGATCTGGCTTTCCGGCTCGGCAATCGCCGTCGGCTTGCCGCTGTCAGCCTGCTCACGGATCAACATCGACAATGGTAGCGAGGCCAGCAATTCAACGCCGTACTGCGCAGCCAGCTTTTCGCCACCGCCTTCACCGAACAAATGTTCGGCATGGCCGCAGTTCGAGCAGATGTGCACCGCCATGTTCTCCACCACGCCGAGCACCGGGATGTTGACCTTGCGGAACATCTCCACACCCTTTTTGGCATCCAGCAGCGCCAGGTCCTGCGGCGTGGTGACGATCACAGAACCTGCGACCGGCACCTTCTGCGCCAGGGTCAGCTGGATATCACCGGTTCCAGGCGGCATGTCGATCACCAGGTAATCGAGGTCATCCCAGGCCGTCTGGGTCACCAGTTGCAGCAGCGCGCCGGACACCATCGGGCCACGCCAGACCATCGGCGTGTTGTCGTCGGTGAGGAACGCCATCGACATGACCTCCACGCCGTGCGCCTTGATCGGTACAAACCATTTCTGCTCGCGGATCTGCGGGCGCGTTCCTTCAGCGATACCGAACATCACCCCTTGGCTTGGGCCGTAGATATCCGCATCGAGAATGCCCACCCTCGCACCTTCGCGAGCCAGGGCCAGCGCCAGGTTGGCGGCCGTGGTCGACTTACCGACGCCCCCCTTGCCTGAGGCCACCGCAATGACGTTCTTGACGTTGGCCATGGCCGGCACCTGGGCCTGCGCCTTGTGCGCGGCGACCATGCAGTCGATCGTTACCTGGGCCGAGCTGACACCGTCAAGGTTCTCGATCGCGGTCTGCAGGACCTGCGCCCAGCCATTTTTGAACAAGCCGGCGGCATACCCCAGTTGCAGCTGCACAGCGACCTGCCCACCCTTGATGTCGATGGCACGCACACAGCCGGCGCTGACCGGGTCCTGGTTCAGATAAGGGTCGGTGTACTGACGAAGCACGCCTTCGACGGCGGCACGGGTGACGGCACTCATGGAGGCTCCCATTGGCATACGATTAGTCGAACAGGCGCCTATCCTAACCCGTCAATCGTCAGCCGTTGCGTCCATGGGGTGAAATATATTCGCCAGCCCTTTATAGTGGCCGATCACCTTCAATTTACCCCGAGCCAGATAAGTAGCCGAGCCACCATGTCCGAGCCACGTCAGATTCTCGTCACCAGCGCCCTGCCCTATGCCAATGGGTCCATCCACCTTGGCCATATGCTCGAGTACATCCAGACGGATATGTGGGTACGTTTCCAGAAATTGCGCGGCAACCAGTGCATCTACGTCTGCGCCGATGACGCCCACGGTTCGGCCATCATGCTGCGCGCCGAAAAAGAAGGCATTACCCCCGAACAACTGATCGCCAACGTGCAGGCCGAGCACAGCAGCGACTTCGCCGATTTCCTGGTGGATTTCGACAATTTCCACTCCACCCACAGCGAAGAAAACCGCGAGCTCTCCAGCCTGATCTACTCGCGTTTGCGCGACGCCGGTCACATTGCCACACGCTCAGTCACCCAGTACTTCGACCCTGAAAAGGGCATGTTCCTGGCCGACCGCTTCATCAAGGGCACTTGCCCCAAGTGCGCGGCCGAAGACCAGTACGGCGACAACTGCGAGAAATGTGGCGCCACCTACGCCCCGACCGAACTGAAAAACCCGAAGTCGGCCATCTCCGGTGCCACCCCGGTGCTGCGCGACTCGCAGCATTTCTTCTTCAAGCTGCCGGACTTCCAGGCCATGCTGCAGCAGTGGACCCGCAGCGGCACCTTGCAGGATGCGGTGGCCAACAAGCTCGCCGAATGGCTGGACTCCGGGCTGCAGGAGTGGGACATCTCGCGTGATGCGCCGTACTTCGGTTTCGAGATCCCGGGCGAGCCTGGCAAGTACTTCTACGTCTGGCTGGATGCGCCGATCGGCTACATGGCCAGCTTCAAGAACCTGTGCGCGCGCCGCCCGGAGCTGGACTTCGATGCGTTCTGGAACAAAGACTCCAAGGCCGAGCTGTACCATTTCATCGGCAAGGACATCGTCAACTTCCATGCCCTGTTCTGGCCAGCCATGCTCGAAGGCGCGGGCCTGCGCAAGCCGACAGCGGTCAACGTGCACGGCTACCTGACCGTCAACGGCGCGAAGATGTCGAAATCGCGCGGCACCTTCATCAAGGCCCGCACCTACCTGGATCACCTGCAGCCTGAATACCTACGCTACTACTACGCCGCCAAGCTCGGGCGCGGCGTCGATGACCTCGACCTGAACCTTGAGGACTTCGTGCAAAAGGTCAACTCAGACCTGGTCGGCAAAGTGGTCAACATCGCCAGCCGCTGCGCAGGCTTCATCCACAAAGGTAATGATGGAGTGATGGTTGCCGGCGACGCAGCCCCGGAGCTGACCGAGGCATTTCTGGCTGCTGCCCCGGGCATCGCCGAAGCCTACGAGGCCCGCGACTTTGGCCGTGCCATGCGCGAGATCATGGCCCTGGCTGACCGTGCCAATGCCTGGATCGCCGACAAAGCCCCCTGGTCGCTGGCCAAGCAGGAAGGCAAGCAGGACGAAGTACAGGCGATCTGCGCCCAGGGCATCAACTTGTTCCGCCAACTGATGATCTTCCTCAAACCGGTACTGCCGGTACTGGCTGCAGACGCCGAAGCATTCCTGAATGTCGCGCCGCTGACCTGGAGCGACCACCTTTCGCGCCTGGAAAACCACAAGCTCAACCCGTTCAAGCCCCTGATGAGCCGTATCGAACCGGCCAGGGTCGAGGCCATGATTGCCGCCAGCAAGGAAGACCTGCTGGCAGCCGAAGGCCAGGCCCAGGCGCCGGTCGGCAATGGCGAGCTGGCCAAGGACCCGCTGTCAGCAGAGATCGAATTCGACACCTTCGCTGCCGTCGACCTGCGCGTGGCGCTGATCGTCAAGGCCGAAGCGGTGCCGGGTGCCGACAAGCTGCTGCAACTGACCCTGGATATCGGTGACGAACAGCGCAATGTGTTCTCGGGCATCAAGTCGGCCTACCCCGATCCATCCAGGCTCGAAGGCCGCCTGACCATGATGGTTGCCAACCTCAAGCCACGGAAGATGCGCTTTGGTGTTTCCGAAGGCATGGTCATGGCAGCAGGCCCTGGCGGTGAAGAAATCTACCTGCTCAGCCCTGACAGTGGCGCAAAGCCAGGCCAGCGTATCAAGTAACCTCCCTCAGCCCCGGCCTCACCGCCGGGGCTTTTTCATCCCCCTTGCGCATTGCCGACAGCGCAGGCGATTCACGGCTATCGTCATTTGCATGAACGACTATGTCCTGATTCTGATCAGCGCCGCACTGGTCAGCCACCTGCTTTTGCAAGAACAGGCTGCCTCCCGGCTGCGCGTACATGTGTGCGGCCTGGCCTGCGCGTTGTCGATAATGCTGGCAGTCACCGGCGGCCAACTGCTCGAACACCTGATCGTGGCACCTTGGCAACTGCAGGACCTGCGCATGTTCCTGCTGCTGCCCTGGCAGGGGCTACTCGCGTGGGGCATCCCTCAGACGCTTGCCAGGCTGCGGCCGGAGTGGCCCACGCAGAGCCTCACGTGGCCGATACTGGGGAATGCCATGGTACTGGGCCTGACACTTCAGGTAATAGGTGAACAGGGTAAATGGCTGGCCACGCTGAGCTGGGGTGTTCTGGCCGGGCTTGGCTTCTGGCTGGCCCTGGAGTTGTTTGACGACCTCAGTCAGCGCAGCGGACACGCACAGGTGCCAGAAGCACTGCGCGGCCTACCCATCGCGCTGCTTGGTGCCGGTGTGATGGTTATGGCGCTCTCTGGCCTCAACGGAATATTCACGCAATGAGCCGGAACACGGCATCACCTGACCCGCGCCTGCGCGATGCCATGGGCCTGGTCCTGTTGGCCTGCCTGCCTGGCCTGGCGACTTCGTTCTGGCTGCTGGGTTGGGGCCTGCTCTGGAGCTTGGGGCTATGCGCATTCACTGCTGCTTGCTGCGAGGCGGCGGCACTGGCATTGCGCAAACAACCGGTCACAGCAGCACTAAGCGATGGTAGCGCCTTGGTCACCGCAGTGCTCCTGGCCCTCGCCCTGCCCACTGGGGCGCCCTGGTGGTTGCCGATGATCGCAGCAGGGATTGCCATAGGCCTGGGCAAGCAAGCCTTCGGTGGGGCCGGCCGTAACGTGTTCAACCCGGCGATGGTTGGGTACGCCTTTGTGCTGCTGAGCTTCCCATTGCAGATGAACCACTGGCCGGCGCAAGCGCCAGGCTTCAGCGATAGCCTGCAGTTGGTCTTTGCCAATGGCGAGCAGATCGATGCGTGGGCTGGACCTACCGTACTCGACGGCCTCAGGCACAACCATAGCCTGACCATAGATGAGCTGTTCGCCAGCCACCCAGGCTTCGGCAACTTTGGCGGCCACGGCGTCGAATGGGTCAATCTGGCGTTCCTGTCGGGTGGGCTATTTCTGTTGCAGCGCAAGGTGTTCAGTTGGCACGCGCCTGCAGGTTTGCTGGCGGGATTGTTTCTGTTCAGCCTGCTGGCCTGGAATGGCTCCGGCTCGGATTCCAATGGCTCACCGCTGCTGCACCTGCTCAGCGGCTCGACCATGCTGGCGGCATTTTTCATCGCCACGGAACCTGTTTCCGGCCCAAAGACCGATGTAGCCAGACTGCTGTTCGGGCTGAGCGCAGGGGCCTTGATCTACCTGATCCGGACTTGGGGTAGTTACCCCGACGGTACCGCTTTCGCCATCCTGCTGATGAACCTTGCGGTACCCTTTCTGGACCGTCTAGCCTTGAGGTATCGGCAGGTGAGGCCATGAGGCGCTCTGTGCGCAGCGCATTGCTACTGCTGGTAGTGGGCAGCCTGGCACTGGCGAGCACGCTGGCCTGGCAACGCTGGACCCGCGCCCCTATCGCCGAGGCCGAGCAACAGTTTTACGCACGCCAGTTTCTCTCGGTGCTGGCACCCCAGAGCTATGACAATCAGCCACTGAGCACCCCTGTGTCACTCCCCGCAGAGCAGCCGCCGCATAGCCGCATCATGGCCGCCTACCGTGCCAACCGCGGCACGACCGCCGTAGCCATTGTCCTGGTTAGCCAGGTACAGGGGTACGCCGCACCAATCCGGTTGACCATTGCCATAAGTGCGCAAGGTCGACTGATCGGCACGCAAGTGATCGAACAACAGGAAAGCCCCGGGCTGGGAGGACGCATCAGCGACCCACAAGTTAACTGGCTCGCGCAATTCGCCAACCGTCGCCTGGAGGATCGCTGGGCAATCAAGCGCGACCAGGGTGATTTCGACCAACTGGCCGGCGCGACGGTCACTTCGCGTGCGGTGATCGAGGCACAACAGGATGCCCTGCGCTACTTCGACCAACATCGCGCACTTCTGCTCGGAACACTCACCCATGACTAGGTTCTGGCTGCTGGTGGCAGGCCTTGCGCCTGTCCTCGGCGCCACACGCACGCTCACACAAGCCGCCGCCATCGGCGCCAGCATGCTGGTGCTAACAGTGCTTCACCAAGCCTTGCTGTCTCTTGTGCGCCCAAGGCTTGGCGGCGCCCTGTACACGCTGGCAAGCCTGTTACTGCTAGCGGCCCTTGCCAGCTGCCTGCAGATGGCATTGCGGGCCTGGGCGTTGCCGCTTGCCCTGGCGCTGGGTTACTTCCCGGTGCTGATTTGCCTGCAGTGCCTGGTTACAGACCACCTGTTGGTAGACAAGGACCGCTGGCGTCAACTTTGCCTACAGATGACCGGCCTGCTGGGCCTGTGCCTGTTGCTCGGCGTTATTCGTCAGTGGCTGACCGAGGGGCTGGGCATACCGCTGGCCAGTCTTGCTCCCGGCGTATTGATACTGCTCGGCGTGCTGCTGGCCTTGTACAATCGTCTACGCCCGGGCCCCGCCCCCTCACGTCGTCAAGGAAAGCGTTGACCCCATGAATGCCGCAAAACGCCTGGAGATCTTTCGCAGGCTGCACGAAGACAATCCCGACCCCAAGACAGAGCTGGCTTACACCACCCCTTTCGAATTACTCGTGGCCGTGACACTGTCGGCACAGTCCACCGACGTCGGCGTCAACAAGGCCACTGCCCGCCTGTTCCCCGTCGCTAACACCCCACACGCCATCCACGCACTCGGGGTAGAAGGCCTGAGCGAGTACATCAAGACCATCGGGCTGTATAACAGCAAGGCCAGGAATGTGATCGAAGCCTGTCGCTTGCTGATCGAACGGCATGGAGGCGAAGTTCCGCAAAACCGTGAAGCGCTAGAGGCACTGCCCGGTGTTGGCCGCAAGACCGCCAACGTGGTGCTCAATACAGCCTTCCGCCAGCCCACCATGGCGGTCGACACGCATATTTTCAGGGTCAGCAATCGCACCGGTATCGCACCGGGCAAGACGGTACTGGAAGTCGAGAAAAAACTGCTCAAGTTCGTACCCAAGGATTATCTGCTCGATGCCCATCACTGGCTCATCCTGCATGGGCGTTACGTATGCCAGGCACGCAAGCCACGTTGCGGCAGTTGCCGGATCGAGGATCTGTGCGAGTTCAAGCAGAAGACCTCGGACGATTGATTCAATAGCGACTTAATGCACGTCCCGATTGAAAAAATCTTTTTTACCAAACTTCGCTTTCTCGCTATAAGGACGGCCAACGGCCCCTTGGCTTGGAGCGACTCATGAGTACCGATAAAGACGAACTGTCGATCGAAGAAGACTTTGCCACAGCTGAAGAAGACACCGAACCTCTGGTTGAAACCGCAAAGACCAACCTGAGCAAGCGTCGCACCATTGACAACCTCCTCGAAGAGCGGCGCCTCCAACGGCAACTCGCTGATTTCGACTACGACCTGTAACGACTGCCAGAAGCCTCCCGCAAGGAGGCTATCTGTATTGAGGGTCACGTAAGGCCATGCCGCCGGGCCAATTCGATCAAGTCCACCAACGAGTGGGCATTAAGCTTGAGCAGCAGGCGGGTCTTGTAGGTACTGACCGTCTTGTTGCTTAGGAACATGCTGTCCGCTATCTCCTTGTTGGACCTGCCCCGCGCCAGCTGCTGTAGCACCATCATTTCGCGTGCCGACAGGCGATCGACCATCTCCGTCTCGCTGGCTCCCCCAACCCGGCCGCGCGACTTGTGCAATGCCTGGTTGGGAAAATAACTGTAACCAGACAGCACAGCTTTGATCGCACTAAGCAGCTCGGTGAGCTCCTGTTGCTTGCACACGTACCCAGAAGCCCCTGCCTGCATGCAACGCATCGAGAAATGCCCCGGCGCCTGCGAGGTAAGCACCAGCACCCGACTGCCCGGGCTTGCCGAAGCCATACGGGCAATGACTTCCAACCCATCGAGCTTGGGAATGCCAATATCCAGCACCACGATATCGGGCAGGTACTCCCTGGTTAGCTGCAAAGCTGCCACGCCGTTGTCGGTTTCCGCGACCACATCGTATCCATGCCGCTCCATCAGCATGCGCACTGCCAAGCGTATGACAGGATGATCATCCACGATAAGGACTTTATTCATGCGATATCCATTCATTCATTATTTGCTTTGACGACGCGCCACAATAACCGAGCAGCAAGCATTGTGGCGCGCCCATTTCCCGCGCAAACACATGAATAGATGAACCTTACGTCGGTTTAGGAATTTTCCTACAACACGCAACTAATCATCCAATATGAATACCTGATTAGCCGCAGAAGCGCATTCCCACTTCCTCAAAACAGAGATAAAGATCTGCAGAAATCAAAAAATAATCCAATAGCCAAATAAAATCAGTTTCAGACATGCCGGGATCAATTTCACCCCCCGGAAACGGTGCATAATTTGGTTGAGCGGCTCGGTAGGGTATTGATTGGAAAAACGCAGGAGGCCAACATCATGGCTGCAAACCAACCCACCGCCCCAATGACGATCATCGCCATCTTTGCAGGCATCATCGAGGCCTCTGCACTGGCGACACTTCCGTTTCTCAGCGAAAAAAGCCAGAGCCTCTATACCTGGTTTTTAGTGGGCTTTCCGTTTTTTCTGACAGGCCTATTTTTCCTGACGCTCAACTTCAACTACAAATCACTTTACAAACCCGAAAGCACTTCCGGTGACGGTGCAACCAGTACGCCGCAGCCAACAACTACTGTTTTACCTGTTACCGTCCCGTCGGCCGGCCCCGTGCAAAACGCTCGACAACCATCATCCGAAGCAGAACCTGTAACTGTCATGCTCTCGGGCCCTGATGCGCAAAGAATGATCGAGCAACATGTAATGAGGACGCTTGCACAACCTCAAATTACAGGGGGCACCTGGATATACTGCAATCTGGACAAGCAGCAGTGTTTTCGCGTGTCGGTCTGTGAGTTACCGGAAAACGCGACACATCTGAGGAATTAACCGGCACACGATCTTGCAGACACCGGAAAACTTTTTCACGGATTTTCGGGCAGGTGGGTATTGGGAAGCGCATACAAAAACCCCGGCCAGAGCCGGGGTTCATGCAATACGCTTGAAGGCTTAGAGCAACGCGCGGCCTTTGTTGGCAGCGATACGCATGCGCAGTGCATTGAGCTTGATGAAGCCCGCAGCATCGGCCTGGTTGTAGGCGCCGCCATCTTCTTCAAAGGTCGCGATGTTGGCATCGAACAGCGAGTCGTCCGACTTGCGGCCGACTACGGTGACATTGCCCTTGTACAGTTTCAGGCGCACAACGCCGTTCACGTTGACCTGCGAAGCGTCGATCATCTGCTGAAGCATCAGGCGCTCCGGGCTCCACCAGTAGCCGGTGTAGATCAGGCTGGCGTACTTGGGCATCAGCTCGTCTTTCAGGTGAGCGACTTCGCGGTCCAGGGTGATCGACTCGATGGCACGGTGAGCCCTGAGCATGATGGTACCGCCGGGTGTCTCGTAGCAACCGCGCGACTTCATGCCCACATAACGGTTTTCGACGATGTCCAGACGGCCGATACCGTTCGCACCGCCAATGCGGTTCAGGTCTGCCAGGACAGTGGCCGGGCTCTTCTCCACGCCATCGATGGCGACGATGTCACCATTGCGGTAGGTCAGTTCGATGTAGGTCGCCTGGTCCGGAGCATTCTCCGGCGAGACGCTCCAGCGCCACATGTCTTCTTCGTGCTCGGTCCAGGTATCTTCCAGCACACCGCCTTCGTAGGAGATATGCAGCAGGTTGGCATCCATCGAGTACGGCGACTTCTTCTTGCCGTGACGCTCGATCGGGATACCGTGCTTCTCGGCGTAGTCCATCAGCTTCTCGCGGGACAGCAGGTCCCACTCACGCCATGGGGCGATGACCTTGACGCCCGGCTTCAGTGCATAGGCACCCAGCTCGAAACGAACCTGGTCGTTGCCTTTGCCGGTGGCGCCGTGAGAAATGGCGTCAGCGCCGGTTTCGTTGGCGATTTCGATCAGGCGCTTGGCGATCAGCGGACGGGCGATGGAAGTACCCAGCAGGTACTCGCCTTCGTAGACGGTGTTGGCGCGGAACATCGGGAAGACGAAGTCACGCACGAATTCTTCACGCAGGTCGTCGATGTAGATCTCTTTGACGCCCATTGCCTGGGCTTTGGCGCGAGCCGGCTCGACTTCTTCGCCCTGACCCAGGTCAGCGGTGAACGTTACCACTTCGCAGTCGTAGGTATCCTGCAGCCACTTGAGAATCACCGAAGTATCAAGGCCGCCGGAATACGCCAGTACGACCTTTTTTACGTCCGCCATGCCATTACTCCACGGGGTTGTACGGAAAGGGATCGATTCTACCGGCGTTGCGGATAAATTTACAGTGGGGCGACAGCTTCTGACGACAAAGCGACAGTAACTGTCAAAGGGGCGACGCTCTGCAGCTTCAGGAAGACTTAGCGGCAGACGGCACAGGAGCTGCGCTAGCGGGGCCTGGCGCCGGCACCGTAGCGGGTGCGGTTGTGGGGGCCGGGTGCTGGGCAGGTTGGGCCGCAGGCTTCTCGATCGGCGCGACACGATCCAGTTCGATATTGACGCGCCGGTTGCGTGCGCGGTTTGCGGCGCTGTTGTTCTTCGCCAGAGGATAACGTTCGCCATGGAAGCGCACGGTAATCTGCTCTTCCGGCACCCCATGGGCCTTGAGGTAATCAGCAACGGCCAACGCACGGCGCCGCGAAGTATCACGGTTGGTCAAACGATTGCCACTGTTGTCCGAGTGGCCATTGAGCTCGATATGGTTGACCGTCGGATCGGCCTGCAAGTAATCCAGGATCACATCCAGTCGCGCCCGCGCCGCGGCATCCAGGTCGATACCTCCCCCTGGGAACCCCACCTGCGTCTGACGCACCTGGTCGTAGTTCATCGCCAACATCTTGCCGGCACACGCCTGATAATCACTCCACGCCTTGGCAAAGCTCACCGGCAGCACACGTACTTCGATCGGTCGCCCCGCCTCCCCGGTGTAGCTTCGCACCACCGTACTGCGGCCATCGAGCAGCCCATTGATCAAGCGGCTGGCCTGGCTTTGGGATGAACTGAACAACACACCATTGCGCGCCAGCCGCACCGCCCCCAGGTTGATATCGCCACGCCCCGGCTGCCAAGGGGCCGCAGCCGCCAGCAGCGTGGCGGAACCTGCGCCCAGCACATTACTACCAGAACGCAGCTGGAACACTGGTTGTTCACCCGCCCGGCGCACGAACTCACCACTGCCGAAACCGTCGATCGGCTGAATCAGGCGGCATTCGAACTGATCACCCTCGACTTTCCAGGCGATGTTTTCCATGCGGGTCTGGAAGGTCAATGCACCGGCCGGCAGGCTGGCGAACAGGGTCAACAGGGCTAGGTAACGCTGGCGCACGGGAGGCTCCACTAATTCTGACGGCTTACAGGCAGGCTATCGGACGCTTGCCGGAAAACTTGATAGCCGTGCTCGGGCGAGGGTTTTCCGGTAGCATTGGGGCCTGAGTTCGACCCGCCTGGAATCCCCAATGTCCGATCGCCTGACCCTCCTGCGTCCCGACGACTGGCACATCCATCTGCGCGATGGTGCCGTCCTGCCCCATACCGTTGGCGATGTGGCGCGTACTTTCGCCCGTGCCATCATCATGCCCAACCTGGTTCCACCGGTACGCAATGCCGACGAAGCCGGGGCCTACCGTGAGCGCATCCTCAATGCCCGTCCGGCCGGTAGCCGCTTCGAGCCATTGATGGTGCTTTACCTCACCGACCGCACCAGCCCCGAGGACATCCGCGCGGCCAAGGCCAGCGGCATCGTGTACGCCGCCAAGCTGTATCCGGCCGGCGCCACCACCAACTCCGATTCCGGCGTGACCAGCATCGACAATATCTTCCCGGCTATCGAAGCGCTGGCTGAAGTCGGCATGCCGTTGCTGGTGCATGGTGAAGTGACCCGCAGCGAGATCGACGTGTTCGACCGCGAAAAGCGCTTCATCGACGAACACATGCGTCGCCTGGTAGAGCGCTTCCCAACGCTGAAAGTGGTGTTCGAGCACATCACCACCGCCGATGCAGCTCAATTCGTCACCGAGGCGCCTGCCAACGTCGGTGCGACCATCACCGCACAGCATCTTTTGTACAACCGTAACCACATGCTGGTCGGCGGCATTCGACCGCACTTTTACTGCCTGCCGATTCTCAAGCGCAACACCCACCAGGTGGCGCTGCTGGACGCGGCCACCAGTGGCAACCCGAAGTTCTTCCTCGGCACTGACTCGGCACCCCACGCCCGCCACGCCAAAGAAGCCGCCTGTGGTTGTGCCGGTTGCTACACCGCGTACGCGGCCATCGAGATGTACGCCGAAGCCTTCGAACAGCGCAATGCGCTGGACAAACTGGAAGGTTTCGCCAGCCTGCATGGTCCGGCCTTCTACGGCCTGCCGGCAAATACCGACACGATAACCCTTGTCCGTGAAGAATGGACGGCCCCGGACAGCCTGCCGTTTGGCGAGCAGACCGTGATCCCGCTGCGCGCCGGTGAAAAACTGCGTTGGCGCCTGCTGGAGGACAACGCGTGAGCGAAGACCTCTACGAAGACGATCAGGACGGTCAAGCCGGCAGCGGCTCGCGCCACCCGATGGCCGAGCGCTTCCGTGGCTACCTGCCGGTAGTGGTGGATGTCGAGACCGGCGGCTTCAACAGCGCCACCGATGCCCTGCTGGAAATCGCTGCGGTGACGATCGGTATGGACGAGAAGGGTTTCCTGTTCCCGGAGCACACCTACTTCTACCGTGTGGAGCCGTTCGAGGGCGCCAATATCGAGGCTGCCGCGCTGGAGTTCACTGGTATCAAGCTGGACCACCCGCTGCGTATGGCGGTAAGCGAAGAAAGCGCGCTGACCGACATCTTCCGCGGCGTGCGCAAGGCATTGAAAGCCAACGGCTGCAAGCGGGCGATCCTGGTCGGCCACAACAGCAGCTTCGACCTGGGCTTCCTGAATGCGGCGGTGACGCGCAACGATCTGAAGCGCAACCCGTTCCACCCGTTCTCCAGCTTCGACACCGCCACCCTGGCAGGCCTGGCGTATGGCCAGACCGTGCTCGCCAGGGCCTGCCAGAGCGCAGACATCGACTTCGACGGCCGTGAGGCGCACTCGGCACGTTACGACACCGAGAAGACAGCCGAACTCTTCTGCGGCATCGTCAACCGCTGGAAAGAGATGGGCGGCTGGCGCGATTTCAACGATTGAGGCGCCGCAGCTTCAAGCTTCAAGCTAAAAAAAACCGGCCACGAAGGCCGGTTTTTTTATGCGCTCGGCAATTACAGCTTGCCAGCGTTCTCGCTCAGGTAAGCAGCAACGCCTTCAGGCGAAGCGTTCATGCCCTTGTCGCCTTTCTTCCAGTTGGCCGGGCAGACTTCACCGTGCTCTTCGTGGAATTGCAGGGCATCGACCAGACGCAGAAGCTCGTCCATGTTACGGCCCAGCGGCAGGTCGTTGATGATCTGCGAACGGACAACGCCGTTGGTGTCGATCAGGAAGGCGCCACGGAAAGCCACGCCACCTTCGGACTCGACGTCGTAGGCCTTGCAGATTTCGTGGGTCATGTCGGCTGCCAGGGTGTATTTGACCTGGCCGATACCGCCATTGTTGACCGGGGTGTTACGCCAGGCGTTGTGGGTGAAGTGCGAGTCGATCGAAACGCCGATCACTTCAACATTGCGGGCCTGGAAATCCGGAATGCGGTTGTCCAGGGCGATCAGCTCGGACGGGCATACGAAGGTGAAGTCCAATGGGTAGAAGAACACCAGGCCGTACTTGCCCTTGATGGCCGAGGCCAGGTTGAAGCTGTCGACGATTTCGCCATTGCCCAGTACAGCCGGGACGGTGAAGTCGGGGGCTTTTTTGCCAACGAGTACGCTCATTGTAATCTCCTGATGAGGGTGAAGAACCGTTTGCCAGGCCAAGGCGGGCTTGCCCGACATCCAACAAAGGCCGACCATCATACACGGCTTCTGATGACAGGCCGAATCCAACCGCCGGTCGCTCAAGCACGGCACTTACAGAAAGTGTTTTGACAAGCATTCTCATTACCATTACTCTCCACCCATCGACTCAACCAGCGATGGTCCGACTTTATGTATGTGTGTCTTTGTGTCGGGGTGACCGACGGACAGATCCGCGATGCGATCTATGAAGGATGCTGCAGCTACAAGGACGTCAGAGCTGCGACCAATGTCGCCAGCCAATGTGGCAAATGCGCCTGTCTGGCCAAGCAGGTAGTCCGGGAGACCCTGACCGAGCTTCAGGTGAGCCAGCAAGCCACCCTGCCCTATCCGGTGGAATTTACTGCCCCCTGATATCGCCCTATTCGAAGAACCGGACCTCGTGTCCGGTTTTTTTATGCCTACAATTCAATAAGTTAGCGCCCCAACGCGGTTCACAAACATTCTTATTCCTATTAATTTTCACTTATTATTCAAGAACTTAGGTTTGACAGCCCTACTTATCAGGCTCAAACTTCCTTGTATTGGCACACTTCTCAGGGCAGGAACCCGCATGAAAGGCGACGTAAGCGTCATCCAGCATCTCAACAAGATCCTCGGAAACGAGCTGGTCGCGATCAACCAGTACTTCCTGCACGCGCGCATGTACGAAGATTGGGGCCTGAACAAACTCGGCAAGCACGAGTACAAGGAATCCATCGATGAGATGAAACACGCTGACAAGTTGATCAAGCGTATTCTCTTTCTCGAGGGCATCCCGAACGTACAGGACCTGGGCAAGCTGCTGATCGGCGAGCACACCAAGGAAATGCTTGAGTGCGACCTGAAGATCGAGCAGAAAGGCCTGGTCGATCTCAAAGCCGCCATCGCCCACTGCGAAACTGTCGGCGACTTCGGCTCGCGTGAACTGCTTGAAGACATCCTCGAATCCGAAGAAGAACACATTGACTGGCTGGAAACTCAATTGAGCCTGATCGACAAGATCACCATCGAGAACTACCTGCAGTCTCAGATGGGCGAAGAGTAAATTTCGGCCCATAAAAAAACCCGCCATGAGCGGGTTTTTTTATGCTTGCCGAAAGATCAGGCTTCGGAAGCCTTGGCCTTGGCAGCGGCGTCCTTGATCAGCGTCTGCAGCTCACCGTTCTCGAACATCTCCAGCATGATATCGCTACCGCCGACCAGCTCGCCGGCTACCCACAGTTGCGGGAAGGTCGGCCAGTTGGCGTATTTGGGCAGGTTGGCGCGGATTTCCGGGTTCTGCAGGATATCCACGTAAGCAAACTTTTCGCCACAACCCATCACAGCTTGCGATGCCTTGGCCGAGAACCCGCATTGCGGGGCATTCGGCGAGCCCTTCATGTAAAGCAGAATGGTGTTGTTGGCAATCTGCTCTTTGATCGTTTCGATGATATCCATGGAACACCTCGTCTGAACTTTCCGACTCGATGGTCGGCACGGTGACGCATTGTATCGGAAACCTGAGCCTTGTGCTCGGCCTTGCCAGAGCTCACGCGGCGCTTACTTGTACGGGCACGCCATTGAGCGCCGCATTCCCGGAAACAGCATCACGCAGGCGCTCATCAGTCAGGTCATTGGCACTGATGCCGGGTTGCGCCTGGGCGATCTGCATGTTGACGCCACCGCGACCATGACCGAAGCCATGGGGCAGGCTGACCACGCCAGGCATCATGTCCTCGCAGGCCTGGACCTCGACTTCCAGGTCACCGGTGCGCGAGCGGATTCGTACCTGCTGGCCATCCTCCAACTGCCGCTGACGCATATCCTGCGGATGCATCAATAACTGATGACGTGGCTTGCCTTTGACCAAGCGATGGTAGTTGTGCATCCACGAATTGTTGCTGCGTACATGACGGCGGCCGATAAGCAGCAAATCACCCGTTACTGCCGGTACGAATTCGGCCAGACGGCGCAAGTCGTCCAGCACGACCTGGGGCGCCGCTTCCACGGCTTTGCTGGCAGTCGCCAAACGCCCTCGCAGGTTAGCGCACAGGGGGCCCAGATCGAGGCCATGCGGGTATTGATCAAGTGTTTCAAGCGACAGGTTAATAGGACTTTCGTCGCCATAGCGGCCCTTGCGCAAAGCCAGATCGATCATCTGCGCAGGTGGGATGGTCGGTTTCAGTGCCAGTTCTGCACGCTTGGCAAAGGCTTGCGCCAGGCCAACGAAAATTTCCCAGTCGTGCAGGGCGCCTGCAGGCTTGGCCAGTATGGCCCGGTTGAAGCGGGTGACATTGCGCACAGCCAACAGGTTGAAGGTGCTGTCGTAATGGTCGTTTTCCAGTGCTGAAGTGGATGGCAGGATCAGATGGGCGTGACGGGTCGTCTCGTTGATGTACAGGTCGATGCTGAGCATGAACTCCAGCCCCTGCAGCGCCACATCCACCTGCCTGCCATTGGGTGTAGACAGCACCGGGTTACCAGCGACGGTGACCAGGGCCCGCACCTGCCCCTCGCCCGGCGTGAGCATTTCCTCGGCCATGGCCACAACGGGCAGCTCACCACCGTATTCGGGCAACCCCGACACGCGGCTCTGCCAGACATTGAAATGACCGCCGGAGGTGCTCGCGACCAGATCCACAGCAGGCTCGGTGCACAGCGCACCACCTTGACGATCCAGGTTGCCGGTTACCAGATTGATCACTTGCACCAGCCAGTGGCACAGGGTGCCGAAAGCTTGTGTCGATACGCCCATGCGGCCATAACAGACCGCCTTGTCTGCAGCGGCGAAATCCCGTGCCAACTGGCGAATGCTGGCAGCGTCGATCCCGCACTGGGCGCTCATGGCCTCGGCGGTGAACGGCTTGATCGCCGTGCGCACCTGCTCCAGGCCGCTGACCGGCAAATGCGAACCACGCGCCAGGCCTTCGTCGAAGAGGGTATTGAGCAAACCGCACAGCAACGCTGCATCGCCGCCGGGGCGCACGAACAGGTGCCGGTCTGCCATGGCCGCGGTTTCACTGCGCCGCGGGTCCACCACAACCAGTTGCCCACCTCTCGCTTTCAAGGCCTTGAGGCGCTTTTCCACATCCGGCACGGTCATAATGCTGCCATTGGAGGCCAAAGGGTTGCCACCGAGGATCAGCATGAAATCGGTATGGTCGATGTCCGGGATCGGCAACAGCAGGCCATGGCCATACATCAGGTAGCTGGTCAGGTGCTGGGGCAACTGGTCCACCGAGGTGGCGGAAAAGCGGTTACGCGTCTTGAGCAGTCCCAGGAAGTAGTTGCTGTGGGTCATCAAGCCGTAGTTGTGCACGCTCGGGTTACCTTGGTAAACCGCCACCGCGTTGCGCCCATGTGCCTGCTGTATCGACCACAGCTTGTCAGCGGCCAGGGCAAAAGCCTCCTCCCAGCTGATGGCCTCCCATCGTTCACCAACCCGTCGATGCGGTTGGCGCAGACGGTCCGGGTCATCCTGGATATCCTGCAAAGCCACGGCCTTGGGGCAGATGTGACCACGGCTGAACGGGTCCTGGGGGTCGCCCTTGATTGCGCTGATGCGCGCGCCCCCGTCGATTTCATGACTAACTTCGATATTCAGCCCGCAGATCGCCTCACACAAGTGGCAGGCACGGTGATGCAGGGTCTTGGTCATGGCTGCCTCTGCCTCGCAATTGTCGAGCGTCGACTATGCCCCCTGCCCCCTGCACCCTGCCAGCGCGCTTCGCAGCGTGAATCTCCCGACATCAGGCGCACGATTTGCGACAGCCATTTGCCAAATTGCCAGCAAGCCGTGTACAACCTCTGTAGCAAATAAAAAACAGCGCAGGCTCAAGGGGTAATGACACCCTTTGCAACAGAGCCGCTGTTCCCCCTCTTGGTTTCAGGCGACATTTAATTATAGTATTGCGCCTTTCCCTATTTCGTCCGCCCCGTGCGGCTTACGCCGCAGGTCACTCCCGTTGTCAAAAAAACCATACGGTCGACCTGCATACCGTTGCAGATAAGGTAGTCAATCATGAGCGCTAGGCACTTTCTCTCCCTGCTGGATTTCACCACCGACGAATTGCTCGGTGTGATCCGCCGAGGCATCGAGCTGAAGGACCTGCGTAAGCGCGGCGTGCTGTTCGAACCGCTGAAAAACCGTGTCTTGGGCATGATCTTCGAGAAATCCTCCACCCGGACCCGGGTGTCGTTCGAAGCCGGCATGATCCAGCTCGGTGGCCAGGCTATCTTCCTGTCGCCACGCGACACACAACTGGGCCGGGGCGAACCGATCAGCGACAGCGCCATCGTGCTGTCGAGCATGGTCGATGCGGTGATGATCCGCACCCACGCGCACAGCACCCTCACCGAGTTCGCCGCCAATTCACGCGTACCGCTGATCAATGGCCTGTCCGATGAGTCGCACCCCTGCCAATTGCTGGCCGACATGCAGACGTTCCACGAGCACCGTGGCGCTATCCAGGGCAAGACCGTGGCCTGGATCGGCGATGGTTTCAATATGTGCAATTCGTACATCGAGGCTGCCCGCCAGTTCGATTTCCAACTGCGCATCGCCTGCCCGGAAGGTTATGACCCGGACCCACGCTTCATGGCACTGGGCGCAGATCGCGTACAGATCATCCGCGATCCGCGTGAAGCCGTACGTGGTGCGCACCTGGTGACCACCGATGTCTGGACTTCCATGGGCCAAGAAGAGGAAACTGCACGGCGTCTGGCGCATTTCGCGCCTTACCAGGTCAACCGCGAACTGCTTGACCTGGCGGCACCCGATGCCCTGTTCATGCACTGCCTGCCCGCCCATCGCGGCGAGGAAATCAGCCATGACCTGCTCGACGACCCCCGTTCGGTCGCGTGGGACCAGGCTGAAAACCGCCTGCATGCACAGAAGGCCCTACTCGAATTCCTTGTCGAACCGGCTTACCACCACGCATGAGTCCACCCCTACTGCTAAACCTGCGCAACCTCGCCTGCGGCTACGGCGACCAGCGCATCGTCCAGAACCTCAACCTGCACCTGAACGCAGGCGACATCGGTTGCCTGCTGGGTTCTTCGGGGTGCGGCAAGACCACCACCCTGCGCGCCATCGCCGGCTTCGAGCCGGTACACGAAGGTGAGATCCAGCTCGCGGGCGAAGTCATTTCCCGCGCCGGTTTCACCCTGTCCCCGGAGAAACGCCGCATAGGCATGGTGTTCCAGGACTATGCGCTTTTCCCGCACCTGACCGTGGCGCAAAACATCGCCTTCGGCATCGCCAAGCACCCATCCCAAGGGCATGTGGTCGAAGAAATGCTCGAGCTGGTCAAGCTCGGTGGCCTCGGCGGGCGGTATCCGCACGAGCTCTCAGGCGGCCAGCAACAGCGCGTGGCCCTGGCCCGGGCGCTGGCGCCCGAGCCACAATTGCTGCTGCTGGACGAGCCTTTTTCCAACCTGGACGTCGAATTGCGCCGCCGCCTGAGCCACGAGGTCCGTGACATCCTCAAAAGCCGGGGTACCAGTGCGATTCTGGTTACCCATGACCAGGAAGAAGCTTTCGCGGTCAGCGACCATGTGGGTGTGTTCAAGGAAGGCCGCCTGGAACAATGGGACACGCCCTACAACCTCTACCATGAGCCGCAGACACCATTCGTTGCCAGTTTCATCGGCCAGGGTTATTTCATCCGCGGTCAGATGAGCAGCCATGAGTCAGTCAACACCGAGCTCGGTGAACTGCGGGGTAACCGCGCCTACACCATGGCCCCCGGCAGCTCGGTAGACGTGCTGCTGCGCCCTGACGATATCGTTCCTGACGCGGACAGCGCACTGCGCGCAAACATCGTCGGCAAGAGTTTCCTGGGCGCATCGACACTGTATCGCCTGCAGTTGCCGACAGGCAGCCAGCTGGAAGCGATCTTCCCGAGCCATATCGATCATCAGGTAGGCGAGCAGGTCGGTATTACCGTCAAAGCTGACCACCTGGTGTTGTTCCCGGTACCCGGCAGCGTCGCGGCGCAGTTGCCGCGGCAGGAAAACGGGGTGCGCCGCTTCAGCTCGGCAACCTGATTCGGCAATGTGGGGCCGCAAGTCGGCCCCATGCCGGTCAACCCCGACCGATACCGGCGAAAGTGCCCTGGGTCTGCTCGGCAAGTACAGCTGCAGCCAGTTCCACTTCCAACCCCCGCCGCCCGGCACTGACATGGATGGTTGCAAAATTCCGCGCCGAATCGTCGATGAAGGTGCGCAGACGCTTTTTCTGTCCAAGCGGACTGATTCCACCCACCAGATAGCCTGTGGCACGCTGAGCTGCCGCGGGGTCAGCCATCTCGCATTTCTTCACGCCTGCGGCATGGGCAAGCGCCTTGAGGTCCAGCGTCCCCACAACAGGCACCACGGCAACCAACAACTCGCCCTTCTCACTGCTGGCCAACAAGGTCTTGAACACCTGCTGCGGTTCCAGCCCCAGTTTTTCAGCCGCCTCCAGCCCATAAGACGCCGATTTTGGATCGTGTTCATAACTGTGCACGCGATGTTGCGCGCGCGCCTTTTTCAAAAGTTCGAGGGCCGGGGTCATGCAGTGCTCCGCTCCGAGACAATTCGGCGGCTACTTTAGGGCAAATCCTACACTCCAGCCAGTTCGCAGCTGACACGCCGCTCTAGCTCGGGATTCACACCCGCATTCAATGCTCAGATCGTGACCGACCGTTCACTTTCGACCTTTGACATAAGCGTTTCTTGTCTATATTTTTTCGTTTCTGAATAAATGGTGCACTTTTTAAGTGCATTCCTACCTGCGCCCGAAGTCAATGGGGATGGACGCCGGGCTTTGCTGTCGAGCGCTTAGCGCCTCACAACAAAAAAAAAGAGGTCATACATGACGACTGCTCTACGCGAACCTACGCTGTCCAGCCAGTGCCTGGCCGAATTCCTCGGCACGGCGCTGCTCATCTTTTTCGGCACAGGATGCGTCGCCGCCCTCAAGGTCGCGGGCGCCAGCTTTGGGCTGTGGGAAATCAGCATCATCTGGGGCGTCGGCGTGAGCATGGCGATCTACCTCACCGCCGGTGTATCCGGTGCGCACTTGAACCCGGCCGTCAGCATCGCCCTTACCCTGTTCGCAAGCTTCGACAAACGCAAACTGCCGTTCTACATGCTGGCCCAGGTTTGCGGCGCCTTCTGCGGCGCGGCGCTGGTCTACACCCTCTATAGCAGCCTGTTCTTCGATTTCGAACAAGCCCACGCCATGCTGCGCGGGAGCAGCGAAAGCCTGGAACTGGCGGCGGTGTTCTCCACCTACCCGCACCCTTCGCTTTCCATCGCACAGGCGTTCCTGGTCGAAGTGGTGATCACTGCAATCTTGATGGCGGTCATCATGGCCCTGACCGACGACAACAACGGCCTGCCCCGTGGTGCGATGGCACCGCTGCTGATCGGCCTGTTGATCGCCGTGATCGGTAGCGCCATGGGCCCGCTGACCGGCTTTGCGATGAACCCGGCCCGCGATTTCGGGCCCAAACTGATGACCTTCCTGGCCGGCTGGGGCGAAATCGCCTTCACTGGCGGTCGGGACATCCCTTATTTCCTGGTTCCGGTGTTCGCACCGATCTTCGGCGCTTGCCTGGGTGCTGCGACCTATCGTGGCTTGATCGCCCGCAACCTGCCGACGGCGCAAAGCGCGAACCCAGAGACAAACGGCAATCGCCAGGGCGATACTCAAGCCAACTGATGCTGGCGCCCTGACCTCCTCATTTTGCAAGGCCTATGACCATGACAGATACCCAGGACAAGAACTACATCATCGCCCTGGACCAGGGCACCACTAGCTCGCGGGCCATCATCTTTGACCGCGACGCCAATGTGGTTGGCACCTCCCAGCGCGAGTTCGCCCAGCATTATCCGCAAGCCGGCTGGGTCGAGCATGACCCCATGGAGATCTTCGCCACACAGAGCGCGACTATGGTCGAAGCCTTGGCGCAGGCCGGCATCAGCCATGCGCAGGTTGCCGCACTGGGCATCACCAACCAGCGTGAAACTACAGTGGTGTGGGACAAGGAAACCGGGCGCCCGGTATACAACGCCATCGTCTGGCAGTGCCGCCGCAGTACAGAGATCTGCGCACAACTCAAGCGCGACGGGCATGAACAATACATTCGCGAGACCACCGGCCTGGTCACCGATCCGTATTTCTCCGGCACCAAGCTCAAGTGGATCCTCGACAATGTGGAGGGCGTACGTGAACGGGCCGAACGCGGCGAACTGTTGTTCGGTACCGTGGATACCTGGCTTATCTGGAAGTTTTCCGGCGGCAAGGTACACGTCACCGACTACACCAATGCCTCGCGCACGCTGATGTTCAACATCCACAGCCTGCAGTGGGATGAAACGCTGCTCGGCATTCTCGGCATCCCGCGCCAGATGCTGCCACAGGTCCGCCCCTCCTCCGAAGTCTACGGCCACACCAAGAGCGGCATAGCCATTGCCGGCATTGCCGGTGACCAGCAGTCCGCGCTGTTCGGCCAGATGTGCGTGGAACCCGGCCAGGCCAAGAACACCTACGGCACGGGTTGTTTCCTGTTGATGAACACGGGCGACAAAGCCGTAACCTCGTCCCACGGCCTGCTCACTACCATTGCCTGCGGACCACGTGGCGAAGTGGCCTATGCCCTGGAAGGCGCGGTGTTCAACGGTGGTTCCACCGTGCAATGGCTGCGCGACGAACTCAAGATCGTCAACGACGCCCTGGACACCGAGTACTTCGCCAGCAAGGTCAAGGACAGCAACGGGGTTTACCTGGTGCCCGCCTTCACCGGCCTGGGCGCACCGTACTGGGACCCTTACGCCCGCGGCGCGCTGTTCGGCCTGACGCGCGGCGTGAAAGTCGACCACATCATCCGCGCAGCGCTGGAGTCAATCGCCTACCAGACCCGCGACGTGCTGGACGCGATGCAGCAGGACTGCGGCCAACGCCTGTCCGAGTTGCGTGTCGACGGTGGCGCGGTGGCCAACAATTTCCTCATGCAGTTCCAGGCGGACATCCTCGGCACCTGCGTGGAGCGCCCGAAAATGCGCGAAACTACAGCTCTTGGCGCCGCTTACCTGGCCGGCCTGGCCTGTGGTTTCTGGAGTGGCCTGGACGAGTTGCGTGACAAGGCGATCATCGAGCGCGAATTCAGCCCGCAACTCGAGCAAGCGCAGAAGGAAAAACTGTACGCCGGCTGGCGCAAAGCCGTCGAGCGTACCCGCGACTGGGAAGATCACGAGGCCTGATCGCACTGGACAGGGGCTGCTTCGCGGCCCCCGTCAGCCCATGGCCCACTGGCCGTAGTCCCTTTCGTACGGCATCATTGCAGAATTTGTCCGGCAGCCCATAAGGACCGCCCATGAATCTGCCCCCACGCCAACAACAAATCCTCGAGCTGGTCCGCGAACGCGGCTACGTCAGCATCGAAGAAATGGCACAGTTGTTCGTCGTCACCCCGCAAACCATCCGTCGCGACATCAACCAGCTCGCCGAACTCAATCTGCTCCGCCGCTACCACGGTGGCGCCGCCTATGACTCGAGCATCGAGAACACTGCTTACGCCATGCGCGCCGACCAGATGCGTGATGAAAAACAGCGCATTGCCGACGCCGTGGCCCGGCAAATTCCCGACCATGCCTCGCTGTTCATCAACATCGGCACCACCACCGAATCCATTGCCCGGGCGCTGCTCAACCATAGCCACCTGAAGGTCATCACCAACAACCTGCACGTTGCTGCGATCCTTGCCGCCAAGGATGATTTCGAAGTATTGGTCGCAGGTGGCACTGTACGCCGTGACGGGGGCGTGGTCGGCCAGGCCAGCGTCGATTTCATCAGCCAGTTCAAGGTCGACTTCGCCTTGGTCGGCATCAGCGGTATCGATGAAGACGGCAGCCTGCTGGATTTCGACTACCAGGAAGTACGCGTTTCTCAGGCAATCATCGCCAACGCCCGTCAGGTCATCCTGGCTGCCGACTCCAGCAAATTCGGGCGCAACGCCATGGTACGCCTGGGCTCGATCAGCTTGGTCGACTGCCTGGTGACCGATCAGCCTCCATCACCTGCACTGGGTGAGCTGCTCAATCAGTACAAGATCCGGCTCGACGTGGTTTGAAACGCCAGCGGGTCTACAAGGGCCCGCCATTTTCGATATTGTTCACTTTCGTGCCATCTCATCAGTTTTTTCTATGAAGAGCGACTGGCGATGGGCGTTCTGTTGCGCTAGTATTTTCGAAAACGAACATTAATGTTCATATTCGCTGTGAACAGCCTCAGGAGGCCTTGCCCGTGTCCCAGCCCGTTTCGTCCCAGCCCCTACTTGCCGATTGCTATGATCTTGCCGTGATCGGCGGTGGCATCAATGGCGTGGGCATTGCTGCCGACGCCGCCGGGCGTGGCCTCAAGGTCTTCCTCTGCGAAAAGGACGACTTGGCCGAGCACACCTCCTCGGCCAGCAGCAAGCTGATCCATGGCGGCTTGCGCTACCTGGAACACTATGAATTCCGCCTTGTACGCGAGGCCCTGGCCGAGCGCGAAGTGCTATTGGCCAAGGCACCGCACATCGTCAAACCGATGCGTTTCGTGCTGCCGCACCGTCCGCACCTGCGCCCGGCCTGGATGATCCGTGCCGGCTTGTTCCTCTACGACCACCTGGGCAAGCGCAAGCGCCTGGGCGCGTCGCGCAGCCTGCGCTTTGGCCCGGGCTACCCGCTCAAGCCGGCCATCACCCGCGGTTTCGAATATGCAGACTGCGCGGTAGACGACGCCCGCCTGGTGGTGCTCAATGCCATGGCTGCACGCGAGCAAGGCGCGCACATTCATACCCGCACCCGCTGCCTGCGCGCAGAACGCGTCGATGGCCTGTGGCAGGTAGAGCTGCAGCATGCCGACGGCAGCCTGCAGACGATTCGCGCCCGTGCCTTGGTCAACGCCGCCGGTCCATGGGTCGCCAAGTTCATCAAGGATGACCTCAAACTCGATGCACCATACGGCATACGATTGATCCAGGGCAGCCACCTCATCGTGCCGCGCCTGTACGAGGGGGATCACGCCTACATCCTCCAGAACGAGGACCAACGCATTGTCTTCTGCATCCCGTACCTGGACCGCTTCACCCTGATCGGCACCACCGATCGCGAATACAGCGGCGATCCGGCCAAGGTGGCGATCACCGAGCAGGAAACCGACTATCTGCTCAAAGTGGTCAACGCACATTTCAATCATCAGTTGAGCGCCAGCGATATCCTGCACACCTACTCCGGCGTGCGTCCGCTGTGCAACGACGAATCGGACAACCCGTCTGCAGTCACGCGTGACTACACCCTCGCGCTGTCCGCAACCCAAGGCGAGGCGCCGTTGCTATCGGTGTTTGGCGGCAAACTGACCACATACCGCAAACTTGCCGAGTCGGCCATGGCAGAGCTCAAACCGTTCTTCAGCCAAATGGGCCAGAGCTGGACTGCCAGTTCAGCGCTGCCCGGCGGTGAAGGCATGAGCACGCCCCAGAACCTGGTCGACGAGCTGCTCTCCCAGCATCAATGGCTTGCACCGGATATCGCCAAGCGCTGGGCAGTGACCTACGGCAGCCGCACCTGGCAGCTGCTGAAGGGCGTTAATGGCCCTGACGATCTGGGCCAGGCGATCGGCGGTGGCTTGTTCACCCGTGAAGTTGATTACCTGCGCGAAACCGAGTGGGCCTTCAGTGCACAGGACATACTCTGGCGGCGTACCAAACTGGGCTTGTTCACCAGCGAGGGCGAGCAACGGGCACTGGCCGATTACCTTGCGCAAAGCGACGTTCGCAGCGACGCCGCCTGAATCTTGCACGGCGACCGCCTGGCGGTCGCCGGCTCTCAGACTTCCCGCTGGTATGCCTCTCTGGCCAGCTCAAGGTAAAGCGCACGCTCTTCGGCATTGAGGGCTGCCATCAATACGTCGGCACGTTCAAGGTAAAGCTGCTCGCCAGACTCGCCCGCCTCGCGCTCATACCCCTCCAGCTGCTCATGAAAAGGCGCAGCGAGCGCTTCAAAACGCTCTGGATAGCGATTGCGTGCATACCCTTGCCAAAACTCCCGCTGTGCCAGCGCATTGCTCAATACCTCGATATTCTCACCGGCAAGGACCTCCGCGCGGGCGCGCAGTATGCGTGTTCCTGTTACGCCGCTATGCTCGGGGTAATTCATATGCCGTGGCTGGGCCGGCAAGCCGAGCCTGTCAGCCAGGTTGACCCGATAGGCAAGGTAAACCTCAATGTCATCCACCACCGCGTAAGGATTCTGGCGCATTTCCTCAATATGCCGGGCGGCGATACTGTCTACCTGATCCAGACGATAGAGTGAGCGCCCCAACCGTAACAAGGTTGCTTCGGCGCGCTCAGTGCTGGCGTCTGCGCTATGCAAGGCGATGTGCGTTCTGACTTCCAGTTGGCTGAGTATGAGCAGCAGCTGATCCTCACAGGTTCTGGGGCCTCGCACTTGCCAGAAAACTGCCTCACGCACGTCGGTGTTGTCTGCGCAAAGTTCGAGGACCCGCCATACCCTGGCACGGTAGTAGCGCGGGTGGTCTTGAAAATCGTCAGAACCGGCAAAATCCGCCAGAAATCTGAACAGGTCTGCCGATTGCGGTTCCTCGGACAACCTCGTCCAGAGTTCTCTGCGCTGCGCTAGCAAGTCACCGGAAACGCTGCCCATCCATTGATTTTGCAGGTTGGTATCTGCGATGGCGTGGTGGTAAGAGCTGCGCCGATTCGCTGGGTAGTCATCACTGCTGCTGCGCGAAAGCAGTGACTCGCTTGCCTCGTCCAGCGGGTTGTCGTGTAACGACAGGCGCTGCAATCGACCATTCAGGCTGCGCAAATCACCGGTGACCTGGCGGATCTGGTTTTCACGAATATCCACAAGGCCCCTCCACGGCATCACGGCAGCTTCAGGCAAGGCTTGTAGCCCAGTGGCGCGTAACGATACTTCGCGCAAGTGGCGTAACCCGGAAAGGTCGGGGACCAGGCCCAGCGGGTTATAGGTCAGATCAAGCTGCTGCAGCATGGAAAGGCTTGCCAGCCGGAGGTTGCCCTGAGCATCGAAGGCAATCCGATTTCCTGCCAGATGCAGCCTGCGCAGACCGGTCAGGCGCTCCAGGCCCTCCGGTATGGTGATCAACTGATTGTCGCGTAGGTCGAGTTCACGAAGGCCGGTGAACCTGAGCAGGAAATCTTCATCAACTCGGTCAAGGCTCATGTTGCGCAACGTCAACCGCTGCACATGGGCGAACTCGAGGCCTGCTGGTAAATTCGGCAGGCTGCCTACCAACTCACCCTCGATATGCAGGCTGAAATCGTCACCTGCCAGGCCTGCCGTCTTGCGGCGCCAGGCGCGACGGATCTGGCTGGCCACGCGCTGTCGCCTGCGCCCATCCATGAAGCTCACGCGCTCACGCTGCCAGGCATCCAGCGCTTCGCGCAAGCTATCCAGCTGCTGCCGCAGCCTGCTGAGGTGGTCCCAGAGTCCGATGCGGCGCTCCATCAGGTCGCCCAGGTAAGCGTCAAGTTGCGCGTCCGTCAGGGTTGGGAAAATTTCATGTATCCCGCGGCGAATAGCCTGACGGCTACTTTCTCCACCTCCACTGAGTGCATAGCCGACACGGCCGTCGGCGAGGCGCTGCGGCGGGCGAAAGCGTTCTCCGATCGGCCGCAATCCCAGCAACTGCGCTGTCTTTTGCCGGTCAGCGCTAGCCACTTGAGCAACCCTGTTGCCTAGAGTGCGGGCATCTATCAGGCCATCCCCGAGCGCCACTTTCTGGCCCTCCTCAAGTGTCTGGATCAGGCAGGACAATAATCCTTGTCCAATTGTTGGTTGCGTAGCATCACTCAACTGGTAGCCCTGCTCGGTCTGAACAAGGCACCGGATCCGTGTCGCAGTGTTGCTCCCTACCGATGCAACCAACCGCCCCTTCGCTTCGCCCAGCCGCAGTTCAATGCGAACTGAAGCCGGCCAGGGCGCGAGCTCGTTGACCCACTTCAGAACCAGCCGCTGAGTAGCATCATTGATCGCGCCTTCGTGCTCGAACCCCAACAACGCACGATCCAGGCGACTCTCGCGCAAGATCCAACGAGCTCGCTCAGCCATTTCCAACGGTATACGGCTGCTGGTCAGCAGCGCCTTGATCTGCTCACCACTGGCCTGTTCCAGGACGCTTTCAGCGCCGCGAACGGAAAGGCCGGGGAATGCCCTGATCAGCAACGCGCCAGCAGCAGAGGGCTGGTCTTGCCGAGCTGCCAGCTCACGCTCCAAGGCGGCCCCCTGCAGGTGCGGCTCCAGAGCATGGAGTTCGTGGCGCTCATGGGCATCGAGCAGGCGAGCGGGGGGAGCATCCCCCTGCAGATGCAGGTTGCGCAAGTGATCCTGCTCAAGCCCGGTGACGCGCAGTACAGTTTCGGCAGCTTGGTCTGATGTTTGCGCCCAGCGCCCACCAAAGCGGCGCAAAAGTGCCCCTCCACCGTCGATGTGGTGAGCCGAAGCGGGCCAGTCCGCCAGCCGGTACCGGCCCTCGCCCTCGTACAAGGGGGTGAGCGCATCGACAAAGGGGACGCGCTCAAGCACCCGGCCCACGCCTATCTGTGCGGCGCCGACCACCGTACCGACCGCCAGGTTCTCTGCCACACCGAACAGGTGATCCAATGCCCCCTGGCGGTCGCCAATGCGCCAATCGGCATAGCCTTTATACACTTCACTGACAACGTCCACCGCTGCCACTGCGAACATCACCTCGCCCAGTACCGGAACGAAAAGCGCAGCCAGGTTGAGCAGATCGAAGCCAGCGCTCTTGAGCACTTCCAGCCGCTGATGCCGCTCGATCGCAGTCTCGTCAGCGGTGGGCACTGCCAGGACTCTTGCGTCATCGAGCATCTTGTCGACCTGCTGGCCCCGCAGATAGGCGAACAAGGACGTATCGATCGAGAAATTGCGCCCATCCAGATCAACCGGCACCTTCGCAGTGCTCGCCCGGATCAGGCGCTCGAGGGTTGCCGTAAAGGTCGGTTTATCACGCTCACTGATGAATCGACGGAAAAAAGAACGGTAATGAGGCGCACGCAGCTGTTTGGCCAACGACTGATAGAAGGCAGCCCAGGTAGCGTACCTGGCGATCTGCCGATAGGGATCTTGCGGTATCCAGCTGATGATCCCCGACAGCGGCCCTCCGGCACTGTCGCGCATTTCGAAGACAATGGGCCCATGGATGCGTTTGCCCAACAGGTACAGTTGGCGAGGCGTGGCAATACCTGAGACCGCCGGCACGATGGGTTTGCTTGCGCACACAGGCAACAAACGCAGGTAGTCGGCATCGTCCAGCTCGGACTTGATCCTTGCCATACGCACCGCAACTTCCATCTTCGCGCGCAGATTTTCTTCGAGCAAGCGCTCCACCCCTGCGCGGGCAAAACCCTCTGGCGCGGGGGGTCTGCTTTTCGGAAACAGCCGCGCGCGCAACACTTGCTGATAGCGCCCTCCTATATCCAGCGTTCTGCAACAGCTGGCAAATGCTTCAAATGCCAGCGGCAGCTTACTGCCGTCAGCATTCTGCAGATGAGCACGGCGATGAATGGAGGGGAGCGTCTCGTCCTCGTGAAAGTTGTGCAGTGCCGCCGTCAGCAAGGGCTGCACGCTATGTAGCGTCCTCCACGGTGTATGCAGACGTGGCGCGGCACTAGGCAAAGGCACATCGTCCTCAATGTAGACTTGCATGTTGCGCACGTCTGCGTCGGCCAGGCCACTTTCTCGCAGCGCGCTCTCGAGCAGCGGCGTGGCAAAGGCCTCAAGGCTTGGCGTCTGCGCCAACATGTTTCTGACGCCTTCAGCAGCGGCCTGCTGATGACGCAACGCTCTGTGCAGGGTCAGAAGCAGGTCGACATCGGCAGACCTCAACCAGCCTGACAGCTGGCCAGCGATGAAGGCATCGACGGAATCGGAAGGAATCGAAATGGCGGACACGGTATGAGCTCCTGGTGATTAGCCAGCGAGCTCATCATTTGCTCCGCGCCCTCAGGTATTACTTAAATCTGGCGACAGGAGACTGCGGGAGCAATCGTTCGGATTGCCGAACACCATCCACCAACTCATTCGGCGTTCCGACCGATGGATAATGCGGAAAAACCTTCACAGAGGGTTCATGCCCAGGCTTTGCGCGGGGTTATGATCATTCGCAGAGCTTGGCACGACTCATGCTCTACACTTGGTAGCCGAATGCACTCGCTTCTTGCTGTATTCGTTGAACGAAAGAGTCCGCCAACGGCTCCATAAAAAAAACAAACACGTCGAGGAAAATTTGATGCGTATCGTTCGTCAATTGCTGGGCGCCGCCATCGCGGCCGCTGTGATCGCTTCGCCGGCCATGGCCGAAGAACTCACAGGCACCCTGAAGAAGATCAAGGAATCGGGCACCATCACCCTGGGCCACCGCGACTCCTCCATCCCGTTTTCCTACCTGGCCGGCAAACCCGAGCCCGTGGGCTACTCGCATGACATCCAGCTGGCTGTCGTCGAAGCCCTGAAGAAGCAACTGGGTACTGACATCAAAGTCCGTTACAACCTGGTCACTTCGCAAACCCGTATCCCGCTGGTGCAGAACGGCACCGTAGACCTGGAGTGCGGCTCCACCACCAACAACGTCGAGCGCCAGCAGCAGGTCGCCTTCTCGGTGGGTATCTTCGAAGTCGGCACGCGCCTGCTGACCAAGGTCAAGGATGGTCAACCCTCCTACAAAGACTTTACGGACCTGGGTGGCAAGAACGTGGTAACCACCGCCGGCACTACCTCCGAGCGTATCCTCAAGGCAATGAACGCCGACAAGCAGATGAAGATGAACGTGATTTCCGCCAAGGACCACGGTGAAGCCTTCAACATGCTCGAAAGCGGCCGTGCCGTGGCCTTCATGATGGACGACGCCCTGCTGGCCGGTGAGATGGCCAAAGCGCGCAAGCCTGCGGACTGGGTCATCACTGGCACACCACAATCTTACGAGATCTATGGCTGCATGATGCGCAAGGGTGACGATACCTTCAAGAAAGCCGTCGACGATGCCATCGTGGGCTATTTCAAGTCGGGCGACGTCAACAAGAGCTACGACAAGTGGTTCCAGCAGCCGATTCCGCCAAAAGGCCTGAACCTTCAGTTCCCGATGAGCGATGAACTGAAAAAGCTGATCGCCGAGCCGACCGACAAGGCCGCAGACGAGAAGAAATCCTGATCCTCAGTTAGTGGCTTGGTGCGCAAGCGCACAAATCAACGCTGCAAGCCGCTCATTAGTGTCTAACCTTTGGTCCGAGGGCGCCAAGCGCCCCCGGATGCTCGAAGGTGCCCGTGAAACAACCGTCTGAGGGGAAATCCCGATGAATTACAACTGGGACTGGGGCGTGTTCTTCAAGTCCACCGGCGTGGGCAGCGAAACCTATCTGGACTGGTACATCACCGGCCTGGGCTGGACCATTGCCATCGCCATTGCCGCCTGGATCATCGCGCTGCTGCTGGGCTCGCTCCTTGGTGTCATGCGTACCGTGCCGAACCGCCTGGTATCGGGTATCGCCACCGCCTACGTGGAGCTGTTCCGCAACGTGCCTCTGCTGGTGCAACTGTTCATCTGGTACTTCCTGGTACCAGACCTGCTGCCTGAAGGCCTGCAGGAATGGTTCAAGCAGGACCTCAACCCGACCACCTCGGCATTGATCAGCGTGGTCATCTGCCTGGGCCTGTTCACCGCTGCGCGCGTCTGCGAACAGGTGCGCACCGGCATCCAGGCATTGCCGCGCGGCCAGGAAGCTGCAGCACGCGCCATGGGCTTCAGCCTGCCACAGATCTATAACAACGTACTCTTGCCACAAGCGTACCGGATCATCATTCCGCCGCTCACCTCCGAGTTCCTCAACGTGTTCAAGAACTCTTCGGTAGCCTCGCTGATCGGCCTGATGGAGCTGCTGGCACAGACCAAACAGACCGCAGAGTTTTCCGCCAACCTGTTCGAGGCGTTCACCCTGGCCACGCTGATCTACTTCACCCTGAATATGGGCTTGATGCTGCTAATGCGCCTGGTCGAGAAAAAAGTCGCCGTGCCTGGCCTGATTTCCGTGGGGGGCAAGTAAATGGAAATGGATTTCAGCGAAATCATCCCGGCCCTGCCCGCCCTCTGGGAAGGTATGGTCATGACCCTCAAGCTGATGGTCATGGGCGTGATCGGCGGTATCGTGCTGGGCACCCTCCTGGCATTGATGCGCTTGTCGTCGAACAAGCTGCTTTCGAACATCGCCGGTGCCTACGTCAACTACTTCCGCTCGATCCCGCTGCTGCTGGTGATCACATGGTTCTATCTGGCGGTGCCGTTCGTGCTGCGCTGGATCACCGGCGAGGACACCCCGGTGGGTGCCTTCACATCCTGCGTGGTCGCCTTCATGATGTTCGAGGCCGCGTACTTCTGCGAAATCGTCCGCGCCGGCGTACAGTCGATCTCCAAAGGTCAGATGGGCGCGGCACAGGCACTGGGCATGAACTACGCCCAGACCATGCGCCTGATCATTCTGCCCCAGGCCTTCCGCAAGATGACCCCGCTGCTGCTGCAGCAGAGCATCATCCTGTTCCAGGACACCTCGCTGGTCTACACCGTGGGCCTGGTGGACTTCCTCAACTCGGCACGCTCCAACGGCGATATCATCGGGCGCTCCCATGAGTTCCTGATCTTCGCCGGGGTCGTCTACTTCCTCATCAGCTTCTCCGCTTCGTGGCTGGTCAAGCGCCTGCAAAAAAGGATCACCGTATGATTTCCATCAAGAACGTCAACAAGTGGTACGGCGACTTCCAGGTACTGACCGACTGCAGCACCGAGGTCAAGAAAGGTGAAGTGGTAGTGGTATGCGGCCCCTCGGGCTCGGGTAAATCAACGCTGATCAAGTGCGTAAATGCCTTGGAACCGTTCCAGAAAGGTGACGTCGTGGTCGATGGCACCTCGATTGCCGACCCCAAGACCAACCTGCCCAAGTTGCGTTCGCGGGTCGGTATGGTGTTCCAGCACTTCGAGCTGTTCCCGCACCTGACCATCACCGAGAACCTGACCATCGCCCAGCGCAAGGTACTGGGCCGCAGCGAAGCAGAGGCCACCAAGAAGGGCCTGGCCTTGCTCGAGCGGGTTGGTCTGAGCGCCCATGCCAAGAAGCACCCCGGCCAGCTCTCAGGTGGCCAGCAGCAACGTGTGGCGATCGCTCGCGCCCTGGCCATGGACCCGATCGTCATGCTGTTCGACGAACCGACCTCGGCGCTGGACCCGGAAATGGTCAGCGAGGTGCTGGATGTAATGGTGCAATTGGCCAACGAAGGCATGACCATGATGTGCGTGACCCACGAGATGGGCTTTGCCCGCAAGGTCGCCAACCGGGTCATCTTCATGGACAAGGGCAGCATCATCGAAGACTGCACCAAGGAAGAGTTCTTCGGTGACCAAGGTGCCCGCGACCAACGCACCCAGCACTTCCTCAGCAAGATCCTGCAACACTAAGCCGGCCACAGTATCCGCTGCCCCAGGCCCCACCGGGCAGCGGATGCTGGTCGTGACAAGGCCACTGTGATGAAATGCGACCCCTCGCTACTTCTCCCTGCCAAGCCTGCCGTGAAATCCCGCCTGATCCGCCAATTGCTGCTGCCGCCCCTGATCATCCTGCTGATGGTCGGGCTGGGCCTGGCTGGCTACCTGATCAGCGAAAGCAACGGCATACGCGCCCTGAGTGAAAACGGTGAGCGGCAGCTGGAGTTGCACGCGCGTACGGTCGAGAGCGAAATCAGCAAGTACACCTACCTGCCAAGCCTGCTGGAGCTGGAAGACAGCGTCTCGCACCTGCTCACCGACCCAGACGGCGGCTCACGCCAGGCCGTCAACGAATACCTCGAAGGCCTCAACCGCCGCAGCCGCAGCCGGGCTATCTTCGTCCTCGATACCAATGGCAGGGTACAGGCCACCAGCAACTGGCGCGATGCCGACTCGTTCCTCGGTGAAGACCTGTCCTTCCGCGCCTATTTCCAGACCGCAGTGCGCGGCGAGCCGGGCCGTTTCTACGGCATTGGCAGCACCACCGGCGAGGCCGGCTATTACCTGGCCCATGGCCTGGAAGAGCACGGCAAGATCATCGGCGTGGCGGTGATCAAGGTGCGCCTGGACACCTTGGAAGAGCGCTGGCAACGCGCCCGCCTGGAAGCGTTCGTCAGCGACGAAAACGGCATCATCATCCTCTCCAGCGACCCGGCGCGGCGCCTGAAGTCGGTGCGCCCCATGACACCGCAGATCAAGGAGCGCCTGGCGCGCAGCCTGCAATATTACTGGTGGCCGCTGAACGAGCTGCAACCGCTGGCCCGTGAGACGCTGGCCGATGGCGTAGAGAAGCTGACCTTCCCGGCCAACAGTGAAACCGCCCACGGCAAACCTCATGAGGTGGCCTACCTTGCGCAAACCCGGCGCCTGGTGGATACCCCCTGGCATTTCACCCTGCTCACTCCCCTGCAGGACCTGCGTCGCGAGTCGATGGTGCAAGGCATTCTGGTAGGCGTCGCGTTCGCCCTGCTGGCGATCCTGGGTATCGCCTGGAATGAGCGACGCAAGGTGATCGCGACCCGACTGGCTGCACGCGAAGCGCTCGAAGAAGCCAACAGTCAGTTGGAGCGGCGCATTGCCGAGCGCACCGCCGACCTGCGTGCCAGCAACGAAAGGCTCAAGGGGCAGATCCGCGAACGCCGTCACGCCGAACAGACCCTGCGCCACGCCCAGGACGAACTGGTTCAGGCCGGCAAATTGGCAGCCATCGGGCAGATGTCCACCAGCATCGCCCACGAGCTCAACCAGCCGCTAGCGGCGCTGCGGACACTGTCCGGCAACACCGTGCGCTTTCTCGAACGAGGCGCGCTGGACACCGCCAGTACCAACCTGCGCACCATGAACGAACTGATCGACCGCATGGGCCGCATCACCGCCAGCCTGCGTTCGTTCGCCCGGCGTGGCGACGACCACGGCCAGGCATCGCTGGCCAAGGCAGTAGAGGCCACCTTGCAGGTGCTGGCCACTCGCATCAGTGGCTGCCACCTGAAGCTGCACAGCCAGTTTGAAGACCTGCAACTGGCCATTGACCAGACCCGCCTGGAGCAGATTCTGGTCAACCTGATCGGTAACGCCCTGGACGCCATGGCTAGCCAGCCAGCACCTGAGCTGTGGCTGGAAGGCGAATTGCAGGGCGACAAGTATCGCCTGCGGGTACGCGACAATGGTCACGGCATTGATGACGAGGCGCGCAAGCACCTGTTCGAACCCTTCTTCACCACCAAACCGGGCGAACACGGCCTGGGCCTGGGCCTGACCCTGTCGGCGAGCCTTGCCGCCGCCGCCAAGGGCAGCCTCAACGTCGAGCACCCTGCCAGCGGCGGAACGGCCTTTGTTCTAGCCCTGCCGCTGGTGTCCCCCTCTAATGAATCGGCAGAGCTCCCATGAACCAAGCGCCTCTAACCGTCCTGATCGTCGAAGACGACCCGCATGTGCTGCTCGGCTGCCAGCAGGCGCTGGCCCTGGAAGACATCGCCTGCGAGGGTGTCGGTAGCGCCGAACAGGCGCTGGAACGGATCGGTGATGACTTCGCCGGTATCGTCGTCAGTGACATCCGCCTGCCGGGCATCGACGGCCTGGAACTGCTCAACCGCCTCAAGGCGCGCGACCGCAGCCTGCCGGTGGTACTGATTACCGGCCATGGCGATATCGACATGGCCGTCGGCGCCATGCGCAATGGTGCCTACGACTTCATGGAGAAACCCTTTTCGCCGGAACGCCTGGTCGACGTGGTGCGCCGCGCACTCGAACAGCGCGGGCTATCGCGCGAAGTGCTGGCCCTGCGCCGCCAGCTGGCCGAACAGAGCAGCCTGGAGGGCCGCATCATCGGCCGCTCGCCTGCCATGGAGCAACTGCGTGAGCTGATTGCCAACGTTGCCGACACCTCGGCAAACGTGCTGATCGAAGGCGAGACCGGCACCGGCAAAGAGCTGGTCGCCCGTTGCCTGCACGATTTCAGCCGGCGCCAGGGCCAGCCTTTTGTGGCGCTCAATTGTGGCGGCCTGCCGGAAAACCTGTTCGAAAGCGAGATCTTCGGCCACGAGGCCAATGCTTTCACCGGCGCGGGCAAGCGTCGTATCGGCAAGATCGAGCACGCCAACGGCGGTACCCTGTTCCTCGATGAAGTCGAGAGCATGCCGATCAACCTGCAGATCAAACTGCTGCGGGTATTACAGGAGCGCACCCTGGAACGCCTGGGCTCAAACCAGAGCATTGCAGTGGACTGCCGCGTGATCGCTGCGACCAAGGCCGACCTCGATTCGCTTGGCAAAAGCGGGCAGTTTCGCAGCGACTTGTACTACCGCCTTAACGTGGTGACCCTGGAGTTACCACCGTTGCGCGAACGCCGTGAAGACGTCCTGCAGCTGTTCGAACACTTCCTGCAGCAATCGGCACTACGCTTCGACCGTGAAGTGCCGACACTCGACAGCCAGACACTGTCGCGCCTGATGGCCCATGACTGGCCCGGCAATGTGCGTGAACTGCGCAACGTTGCAGAGCGCTATGCCCTGGGCCTGCCAGCGTTCAAGAAAGGCCCGAGCGGTGGCGCCAGCCAAGGGCTGGGCTTTGCCGAAGCGGTGGAGGCGTTCGAGCGCAACCTGCTCAGCGACGCCCTGCAACGCACGGGCGGCAACCTGAGCCAGGCCAGCCAGGAGCTGGGCATGGCCAAGACCACGCTGTTCGACAAAGTGAAAAAATACGGGCTGGGCTGAAAGGCTGTGAGAGGGGGCCTACGCCACTTTCATAACCCTGCGATATGTGTCACGTCCTCGCGATGTGATTGCAGGTAAGGCAGCACGGCCCCCAGCAACGGTGCCTTGAATGGCTCCTGGAAACGATGCGCCAGCCCCGGAATCAACCGCAGCTGACTACCGCGGATATGCGCCGCCAAGTGCACCCCATGCATCACCGGCAACAAAGGGTCAGCCGTACCATGCACCACCAATGTCGGTACGCGCAGCTGGTTGAGCAGTGCTACCCGGCTTGGCTCGGCCAGGATCGCCATGATCTGACGCTTGGCACCTTCAGGGTTGAACGCTCGGTCATAGGCCTGCGCAGCCTGCTGCAACAAAGCGGCCCGATCATCACGCACCTGGGGGCTGCCCAACGCCGCCAGCAGGTCGGCCTGTTGCTCGATGGCCACTTCCCGATTGGGCGCACTGCGCCGGGCCAGCAGTTGCACCAGCGCTGGGGCTGGCGCCGGCAGTCCGGCAGCGCCAGAGCTGGACATGACCAGTGTCAGGCTGCGCACCCGCTCCGGCGCCATTGCAGCCATGTGCTGGGCGATCATCCCACCCATGCTGACACCCAGAACATGGAATTGACCAATCCCCAATGTGTCCATCAGGCGCAGCCCGTCACCCGCCATGTCGGTCAGCGTATAGGGCGCGGCAACCGGCAGGCCGAACTTGTAGCGCAACAGCTCGACCGTGAGATTGGCCGAGGGGGGCTGTTGGTTCCAGCGCGACAGGCCAACGTCACGGTTGTCATAGCGAATGACACGAAAGCCTTGTCGACACAACGCCTCGACCACATCATCCGGCCAGTGGATCAGTTGCCCACCCAGGCCCATGACCAGCAGCAAAGCCGGGTCCCGTGGCGCGCCGACACTTTGGTAAACCAGGCTCAGATCGCCTGCTTCGGCCCGTTGAACCGGCACATGAGCATCACAACGCTGATCGGCGAAGCTCGCCGGCACGCTGACAAGGAACAAGAAAAAAAGCAAAAAAGCCCGCATGAAAGAAACACCAGAATGCAGATCCCCAGTAGAGCGCGAGTCTGATGAAATTCGTTCGGGCGCGCTGCCACAGTTCCGTGACAGTTTGATGAAGCCTGCCCAGTGGTCCGGCGCAAGGTCCAGTCGACAGCGGGACCAACATGAGAGAAACTCAACTCATTCGCTATTCACTCAAATTATGTTCTCGGAGTCAGCCGTGCTGGAGATCCGCCACCTGAAAACCCTTCATGCCCTGCGCGAGGCTGATAGCCTGGTGGAGGCCGCCGAACGTCTGCACCTGACCCAGTCGGCGCTGTCGCATCAGTTCAAGGAACTTGAAGAACGCCTGGGCCTGCCGCTGTTCGCACGCAAGACCAAACCTATCCGCTTCACCAGCGCCGGCCTGCGCTTGCTGCAACTGGCAGATGCCACCCTACCGCTGCTGCGCGGCGCAGAGCGTGACATCGCCCGCCTGGCCGGTGGTACTGCCGGGCGCCTGCACATGGCCATCGAATGCCATAGCTGCTTCCAATGGCTGATGCCCACCATCGACCAGTTCCGTGATGCCTGGCCGGAAGTGGAGCTGGACCTGGCTTCGGGCTTCGCATTCGCGCCGCTGCCCGCCCTCGCCCGTGGCGACCTGGACCTGGTAGTGACCTCCGACCCACTGGACCTTGCCGGCATCACTTACGTGCCGCTGTTCACCTACGAAGCCATGCTCGCCGTGGCCAACCAGCACCCACTGGCCAGCAAGCCTTACATCGTGCCCCAGGACCTGCTCGACCAGACGCTGATCACCTACCCAGTGGAGCGCGACCGGCTGGACATCTTCACCCGCTTCCTGGAGCCGGCCGACATCGAGCCGGCGGCCGTACGCACCTCGGAGCTGACCGTGATGATGATGCAACTGGTGGCCAGCGGCCGCGGTGTGTGTGGCATGCCGCACTGGGCGCTGCACGAGTACAGTTCGCGCGGTTATGTGAAGGGCAAGCGCCTGGGCGAGAAAGGCCTGTTCGCCACGCTCTATGCGGGAGTGCGCACCGACATGCTCGATGCCCCCTACATGCGCGACTTCCTGCTCACCGCCAAGGACACCTCGTTCGCCACACTCGATGGGGTCAGCGCGGTACGCTGAGGGCCTTGCGGTAGAGCGGCAGTATCAGGTCACGGGTCAGCGGCGCCAACTCAGGCATCGGTGCCTGGTCAGCGGCCAGCCAGATCACTTCCTCGATTTCCGCCGCCGGGACCACGGCCTCGGCGCTGTCGACGCGGAACAGCTCGGCCTGCACCTCAAAGCCGGGTTCGTTGGCGGCCGGTGCGCTGAAACGGCCCATCGGGATGGCCCGAGCAGGGTCAATGCGCAACCCTAATTCCTCATGCAGTTCGCGCACCAGTGCGTCAAGCGGCGTTTCACCCGCATCGATCTTGCCCCCAGGCTGCATGAACGCCTGGGTACCACGTTTGCGTACCAGCAGGGTTCGACCCAGTGGGTCGATCAACAGGGCAGCGGCAATGCGGATAACGTTGGGCATGGTCAGGCTCACTCAGAAAAGCCCGTGAGGATCCCATGGAGCCCTGTCGCCGGCAAGCCGGCTTCACAGACGAACGGTCCCTTGCCAATCTGCCAGCGACCCTCCATAACCTTCTCATGAACCTGCCTGCCCATCAACACCCGGTGCTGGAGCTGTTCCACCCCGCCATCGGCACCTGGTTCCGTCGCCATTTCGCCACGGTCACCAACGCCCAGGCCCGCGCCTGGCCGTTGATTCACGCACGCCAATCGATGCTGCTGGCCGCGCCCACCGGCTCGGGCAAAACCTTGAGCGCCTTTCTCGCGGTGCTCGACGAACTGTTCCGTCAAGGCCTTGAGCACGACGGCGAACTGCCCGCGCAAACCCAGATAGTCTACGTTTCACCGCTCAAGGCTCTGTCCAATGATATCCGCCTGAACCTGCAGGCACCGCTCGAAGGCATCAGCCAGGCGCTGTTAGACCAGGGGCTGACGCCACCTCGTATCACTACTGCCGTGCGCACCGGCGATACGCCGCAAAAAGAACGCGCGGCCATGCGCAAGTTGGCCCCGCACATCCTCGTTACCACGCCTGAGTCGCTTTATGTGCTGATGGGGTCTGCCTCGGGCCGTGCTGGCCTGAGCGGCGTGCACACGGTGATCGTCGATGAGATTCACGCCTTGGCCGGCAACAAGCGCGGCGCCCACTTGGCACTGACGCTGGAGCGCCTCCAAGCGCTCACCGGGCAAGGCCTGCGGCGCATCGGCCTGTCCGCGACCCAGCGCCCGGTGGAGCGCGTGGCCGCGTTCCTGGCCGGTCACCAACGCCCTTGCGCAATCGTCGATATCGGCCACACCCGCCAGCGCGACCTTGCCCTTGAAGTGCCCCCCGTGCCCTTGGGCGCGGTCATGGCTACGGATGTGTGGAACCTGGTCTACGATCGCCTGGCAATTCTGGCCCGCGAACACCGCACCACGTTGGTGTTCGTCAACACTCGGCGCCTGGCCGAGCGCCTCACCCGCCACCTCAGCGACCGCCTTGGCAAAGAGGCCGTGGCCGCACACCACGGCAGCCTGGCCAAGGAGCTGCGCCTGGATGCGGAGCAGCGCCTGAAAAACGGCCAGTTGCAGGTGCTGGTAGCCACGGCTTCACTGGAGCTGGGCATCGATGTCGGTGATGTCGACCTGGTTTGCCAGATCGCCTCCCCAGGCTCCATCGCCGCCTTCTTGCAGCGGGTCGGCCGCTCCGGGCACCAGGTCGAAGGCATCCCCAAAGGGCGCCTGTTCGCCACCTCGCGGGATGATCTGATCGAGTGCACGGCACTGCTCGACTGTGTTCACCAGGGCGAGCTCGACCAGTTGCACATACCCCATGCGCCACTGGACGTACTGGCCCAGCAGATCGTCGCTGAAACCAGCAACCAGCCGTGGCAGGAACAGGCATTGTTCGACTGCCTGCGCCAGGCAACGCCCTACACCGAACTGGACACCAGGCATTACCAAGCCCTGCTAAGCATGCTCGCCGAGGGCTACAACGGGCGCCAAGGCGTCCGCAGCGCCTACCTGCACCGCGACGCGGTGAGCGGTACCTTGCGCGGGCGCCGCGGTAGCCAACTGACCGCGCTCACCAGCGGCGGGACCATCCCCGAGACCGCCGACTATGCTGTGCTGCTGGAGCCGCAGGCGCTGAACATCGGAAGCGTCAACGAAGACTTTGCCGTGGAGAGCATTGCTGGCGACATCTTTCAGTTGGGCAACGCGTCCTATCGCATCATGCGGGTGGAACCCGGCCGGGTAAGGGTCGAAGACGCCCACGGCCTGCCGCCGACCATTCCGTTCTGGCTCGGAGAAGCGCCGGGACGCAGTGATGAATTGTCCGCTGCCGTTGCCCGCCTGCAGGCACGTATCGATGAGCAACTGGGGCTTGGTAACGGCGCTTTGGCCCCAGTGCTGTCATGGCTGCAGAATACCTATGCGCTGGACGAGGCCTGCGCCAGCCAACTGCTCGATTACCTGGGGCGTACCCGTGAAGTGCTGGGCGCCCTGCCCTCGCAAGACACGCTGGTGATGGAGCGCTTCTTCGACGAGTCCGGCGGCACCCAGTTGATCATCCATTCTCCCTACGGCAGCCGCATCAACCGCGCCTGGGGCCTGGCGCTGCGCAAACGCTTCTGCCGCACGTTCAATTTCGAATTGCAGGCGGCAGCCAGCGAGGACGCCATCGTGTTGTCACTGTCGACCAGCCACAGCTTCGAGCTGGACGAAGTCTGGCGCTACCTGTCCAGCCGCAACGCCGAGCACATTCTCATCCAGGCCCTGCTCGATGCGCCCTTGTTCGGGGTGCGCTGGCGTTGGAATGCCGCAGTGGCAATGGCCTTGCCGCGCTACGTCGGGGGACGCAAGGTCGCGCCGCAGATCCAGCGCATGAAAAGCGAAGACCTGATTGCCGCCGTGTTCCCCGACCAGATCGCCTGCCTGGAAAACATCGCCGGTGAACGGCAGATCCCGGATCACCCGCTGATCGAGCAGACCCTCGACGACTGCCTGCACGAAGCCATGGACAGCGAGGGCTGGCTGGCGCTGTTGAGGCGCATGGAAAGTGGCCAGGTGCGCTTGCTGAGCCGCGACCTGCCGGCCCCCTCGCCGCTGGCCTCTGCCATCCTCAACGCCAGGCCTTACGCGTTCCTTGACGATGCCCCGCTGGAGGAGCGCCGAACCCAGGCGGTACTCAACCGACGCTGGAACGAGGTGCACAGTGGCGATGACCTGGGCGCGCTGGACGCCGATGCCATCAGCGCTGTCCAGGCAGAGGCCTGGCCGCAACCCGGCAACGCCGACGAGATGCACGAAGCCTTGATGACCCTGGGCGCGATCAGCCAGCACGAAGCCCAGGCGAACCCAACCTGGGGCTTGCTGCTCAGGCAACTGGCCAAGGCAGGCCGAGCGGCGCGCTTGCCCGACGAACACCTGTGGCTGGCCCGCGAGCGCCTGAGCCTGCTAAAAGCGCTGTATCCGGATGCACGCCTGGAGCCCGACCTCCACGTGCTCCCCGGCTTCGAACAGACCCTGGACCCGGACAGCGCTCTGAGCGAGCTGCTGCGCGCCCGCCTGAGCGGCCACGGCCCGCTGACCCTGGCGCAGATCGCCGCTCCACTGGGCAAGCCGCAGCCTGCCATCGAACAGGCACTGGCCCGCCTGGAAGCAGAGGGCTACGTGCTGCGTGGCCAGTTCAGCCCAGGTGAGGTCCAACGCCAATGGTGCGAACGCCACCTGTTGGCGCGCATCCATCGCTACACAGTCAAGCGCCTGCGCCGGGAGATCGAGCCGGTAAGCCTGCAGGACTTCATGCGCTTTATGTTTGACTGGCAGCACCTGGCGGCCGACGAAAAACTGCGTGGGCCGCAAGCCGTAGCTGAAGTGCTTGAGCAGTTGCAGGGGTTCCCTGCCGCGGCCGGCGCCTGGGAGGCAGAACTGCTGCCGGCACGGATCAAGGACTACAGCACTCACTGGCTCGACGAGGCGTGCCGCAGCGGGCAGTTCGCCTGGAGCCGCCTGGCGGGCAAGGTGTCGAGCAGTACGCTGGCGAGCACGCCACTGGTGCTGTTGCCACGTCAACACCTGGGCCTGTGGCGCAGCCTTGTGCCTGCGCCGGCTCTGGACGAGCTGAGCCCGCGTGCGCAACGTGTGCATGAAGTACTGCAGGCGCATGGCGCACTGTTCTTCGACGAACTGACCCAGCAAGCCCACTTGTTGCCCAGCGAGCTGGAAACGGCGTTACAGGAATTGGTCGGTTCCGGCCTTGCAAGTGCCGACAGCTTTACAGGGCTGCGTAGCCTGATCACCCCGGCGGCGAAACGCTCATCGCGCAACAGCCGGCGCGGCCATGCGCCGATTTCCACCAGCATGGCGCATGCCGGGCGCTGGGCGCTGTTACGCAGGGGCAATGCCGAAGTGGACGACGTGCAACGGCTGGAACACGTCGCCCGCACCCTGCTAAGACGCTACGGTGTGATCTGCTGGCGGCTGCTGGAGCGCGAAAGTGATGTGCTGCCACCTTGGCGTGAGCTGCTGCGCTGCTGCCACCGGCTTGAGGCACGCGGCGAGATTCGCGGCGGGCGCTTCATCGCCGGCTTGGCTGGGGAGCAGTTCGCCCTGCCGGAAGCGGTCGGGCTGCTGCGCCAGGTGCGCCGGCGCGAGATGGAGGGCGCGCTGGTGGTGGTCAGCGCCAGTGACCCGCTGAACCTGATCGGGTCGCTGCTGCCCGGAGCGAAGGTGCCGGCGGCCGGTGGCAATCGTCTGTTGTACCACGATGGCGTGCCGGTGGCAGTGCGAATTGCCAACCGGTACACCTACCTGGTGCAAGCGACGAATGAAGAGCAGCAACGGTGGCGGCAGAAACTGCTGCGCGAATGATTTTCGATACCCCGATTTTCATGTTCAGCGCCGCGCAACCGGGCTATGGTCGGGGTTTGCCCCAGGCCCTGAGCCTGACCGCGCCATCGTAAGGACCCCGTATGAGCCTGTCACTTCTCAGTCGCTATGCCGTGTTTGCCGCCTGTGTTCTGTTCACCGTGGCGAGCCTGCCGTTCCTGAACCATGAATGGCTGTGGCCGTTCACACTGATTACGGCCGTGCTCAGCCTGATCGGCTTGTTCGACCTGCTGCAGCGACGCCACGCGGTACGCCGCAACTACCCGATACTGGGCAACATCCGCTACCTGGTCGAGGGTATTCGCCCGGAGATCCGCCAGTACCTGCTGGAAGCCGACAGCGATGCCCTGCCCTTCTCACGCGCCCAGCGCTCGCTGGTGTACGCGCGGGCCAAAAACGAAGCGTCGGACAAGCCCTTCGGTACGCTGATCGACGTTTACGAGTCTGGCTTCGAGTTCATCGGCCACTCCATGCGCCCGGCCCCGCTGGCCGATCCATCAAGCTTCCGGATCATCATTGGCGGACCGCAGTGCAGCCAGCCCTATTCGGCATCGATCTTCAACATTTCCGCCATGAGCTTTGGCTCGCTGAGTGCCAATGCCATCCGCGCGCTCAACCAAGGGGCCAAGCTGGGCAACTTCCACCATGACACCGGCGAAGGCAGCATCAGCCCCTACCACCGCGAACACGGCGGCGACCTGGTGTGGGAACTGGGCAGCGGCTACTTCGGCTGCCGCACTGCGGACGGGCGCTTCGACCCCGAGCGCTTTGCCGCCCAGGCACGCAGCCCGCAGGTGCGGATGATCGAGATCAAGATGAGCCAAAACTTATATTGTCAAGCTGTTGATCACATCTTTATTGCCTAATATTGACTGATCAACGTAGGAAAACCGTGACCTCTAGGCCCACTAAAGCGGCCTGCTGCTACAGAATCCGGGTCAACAGATGCTCTGCTACCAACCGAATTGTGTTGACCTTCAAGCTTCTTGGCAAAGCATCCCTTTTAGGCTCTGACTTCTTGTGTGGAGAGTACGAGTTAACGATAACGAATCCTCATTCAGGTTCATCTGCTCACCCATTTCGGTGAACTGTTCATGCTTACCTGCTAGCAACGCATAGTCGATGATTTCGCTCGCGGCTACGAACGCTACACAGATCCAAAGGGGCGCCATAGTCCTCGCGAATATGCCGAAATGATGGCCGCTGACAGGGCCGTAAGACTCGTGAGATACGAGGTCTATCGCTTAAGTACTTATGAGCCCGGCCATCCCAACGCTGCGGAGGTGTTCATCATCTTCTACCGCTCCTTGAGCATTACACTGTTCAGCCAGCTTGATGAAAACAGTCCTCAACGCAGCGTAGATATTCTATGCAACACACTTTAACTGGATATATAACCAGTTAAATTAGGTTGTCAATTTACGCTCAAATGTAGACCTTAAACTGGCCATTTGATAGCGTCGTAGCACCGAGTGAGAAGTACCACCTACACGATACCCGAGGCACGGCTAAGTTTTCCTCGGAAATGGACTAACCGACACGCGTGGCAAGGCAGGCGAGCTTTGATTATTACACCAGCAGGCCCCTTCAATGGAACGACTTGGGAGGCGACGCTTCAGCTCGTTCTGAAATCGAAATTTGGCGCCGACGGCTACCAACATGTGCCTGCCACACCAGGTGACTTTGGCATCGAAGGCTTCACCAAGCACACCGGACTCGCCTTCCAATGCTACTGCCCTGATGCGTTGTATGAGCGCACCGTACTGAACAGGAAGCAGCAGGACAAAATCACCCGCGACCTCAAGAAGCTCAAGGACAACCAGGCTAGCCTCCAAGGAATTTTGGGCCCAACTAAAATCAAGGACTGGTATTTCATCACCCCGGAAATCGCCCACAATGCGCTGCTAACCCATGCGCAGAGGAAGCAGGATGAAGTCAGGGCGTGGGCCCTTCCGCACCTTGATGAAAATTTTACGGTACTGGTTCAAGATATAGACTTCTACATCCAAGAAATAAACCAGCACCGAATCTCGGCTGGAGTTCCAATCTCTATTGGTCAAGACAAACAGACAATCCCGAAAGTCAACGAGGACTTGACCTCTTATGACGAGAATCTGGAGCGAAAGACTCAACTACGTATGTCTGAAAAAGGCGAGCGAGCTATTGCCGCGCTTTTCAAAATGACCAAAAACTCCTTCCTTGATCACGATAGTTTCTTTCAAGGGCTCTATGACAAATCGCCTCAGACCTACTTCCAAGTTGCGAAGACCTTAAATGGTTTCGAGGAAAATGTTGAAGAATGGAGCTTGACCACTTCAGCGCATCCCGATGTACTGGTCGAGATGATCAAGGATCGTCTAGCCGCTCGACTGTTGGGCGATGACCAGCTGAACATTGATGGAAAACTCACGGACGACATAGTGCGCAGAACAGTCGCCCGTTGGCTCGCTGTCTGCCAACTGGACTTCTATAGCTGATGGCAACGATCAAGTTCACACCAAGACCCATGCCGGTTCTGACTGAGCTCAGGCCTATGTACAAGATTTGCCAGGCGCTGCTGATCCTCCACCTCTGTGGCCATGGTAACAAGTGCAGTTTGGTCAAACTTCACCTGATGCACTGGGCCATGAAGTCCCCTAGGCGGATGGAAACGATGACCTTGGCCGCAAAGCTTGGCCAGATTAGCCTTCCCGTCTGGGGGTTCGATCCTGCGCTCTCTATCGCCTTGCAACTTGCATTTAGAGATGGGCTGATCGAAGCTACCACCACCGGTTTCAAGTTGCTTCCCAAAGGCCTACAACTGGTAACGGACATCATGAGTGATGGCACCGTTATGGCTGACGAGAAAACCACGCTTTCCAAGATTGGCCGCAAGATCACTGAAAGCATGGTCAAAACCATATCCAAGGAATGGGAATAGCCTTGTTCATCAAACGTATCAAAATCGCAATCGAAACGACCGGAGGCCCGTTCGGCTTCATGGCTGAGTTTTCACGCAACCTCAATATTATCCGTGGTCGAAACTCCGCAGGTAAAAGCACCATTGTCCACAGCATCCTCTATGCCCTTGGCATGGAGGAGTTGATTGGTGCTCAGAATGCCGAGGCGCTGACGTATGTGCTGAAAGACCACGTTGAGTTTGATGACACGAAGCACTATGTAATTCGCTCCATGGTCATCATGGAAATAGAGTCGAACGGCAAGACGATCACCATCACTAGAAAGATCAAAGAAGATGGGGTAAACCCGAAGCTGGTCGAAATCCAAGAGTGTGCGGCCCTCCCTAAAGGGGAAACAGCTCCGATTCTCTACCGGTTCCTACATGACGGCGGAAGCGCTCAGCTGCGAGAGGGGTTTTATACCTATCTGGAGCATTTCTTGGGGCTGAGATTGCCCATGGTGCCCCACACGAACGGTAAGCAGGTCAAGCTGTACCTTCAATACATCTTTGCGGCGATGGCCATTGAGCAAAAGCGAGGTTGGACGGATTACATTGCCAACCTACCCTACTTCGGCGTTAAAGAAGCCCGGATCAAGATTGTCGACTTTTTGATTGGCACCAATGTGTTTGAGATGGATGCTATTCGTGCCCGTCTCGACCATGAGTCGCAAGAGTTGAATACGTCTTGGCAAGATACCTACAGGGCAATCACTAACGACGCACTGAAAAGCTCGATGAAGGTGCAGAAGCTCCCAAGAAGTCCGGTAGTGGAATTCCAACCGGCGAGCGTGACCTACATGAAGTCCACCCTCCAGGGCCTGATTGATCTGGACACGCACAAGAGTAATCAGATTCAAGCCCTGAAGAGGTTGACTGATGAAGAACTCAAATGGAAAGACTCTGCGCCAGAGGATACGCTAAAGCTCATTGAGCAAGAGACCGCCAAGCTTCAAGAGCTGACAGTTGCATTCGAAGCATGCATGGGTGAGCTCACGTTGCACCGTGCAGCGAGAAACGCCAACGCCCTTCACCAACGCCAAGCCGAGGAAGAGCTGTCGAAAAATCAGGCAGCCCAGAAACTGATTCGATACGGTGCATCACTGGAGTTAGATGTTGCCAGTGACGTCTGTCCGGCATGCCAGCAGAATATTGGCCACTCCCTTACCGACCTCCATGAAAGCACTCCGCACATGGATATCGCGACCAACATCGATTATCTGAAGTCCCAGATAAAAATGCTGGAGCGTGATACTGCTGGGATCGAGCAGTCCGTCAAAGAGACGATAGTTGTCAGAGAGGAGCTTTCCAAGCGGATTGCTCAGTCCAAGGACAAACTACGCGCGCTGAAAGCTGATCTCACGACCAATGCCGTAGTATCGAAGGCCAATCTGCGCCAGCAGCTGCAGATTGAGCTGAGCATTGAAGAGGCCTCCCTGTTTCTTCAACGTAATGAGGAGCAGCTGGAAACGCTGGTCGAGCTTTCGGCACGTTTCAAGCAGAACCAGAAAAGTAGGTCTGAACTGCCAAAAGAGCACTACTCAGATGCTGACCTAGCCAAGTACGACTTGTTTGGAAAGATTTTCCGCTCCAACGTCGCGTCGTTCGACTACCATAGCGCCCCTGTTTCAGACATCAAGTTCAACGTAGACAATCTGCTGCCAGAACTCGACAAAATCGAACTTCGAGAGATTTACCGGAAAGATTTCAGCGAGCGCAAGGCTGCCGCTGCCTCCAGTGCCTCCAAGACCAGTTCTAACATCGCACGCGAGTCGAGTGCCAGTGACTTCGTAAGGCTGATCTGGAGCTATATCCTCTCTCTGTACGAGACGTCGGCGCATTTTACGGTTAACGGAAATCATCCTGGCTTTATCCTGCTCGACGAGCCAGGTCAACACTCGATGGCCACCAAAAGTCAGCTCGCCTTGCTTCAAAAACTCTCCGCTTCAAAGAACCTGCAGAGCATCGTTGCCGCTTCGTTCGATGACAGTGACGCAGCCTACAACGAGGCCACTCACAACGTTCAGTTCAAGCTCATTCACCTTGGTGACAAAGCTATCGTACCGAATGGGGATACGGTGCTAACAGGGGATTGAGTGGCAGGATTTCTTGGGTGCATTGGGATGCGGCCTACGCTGTCGATTCAGTTGACATGTCGAAACACGTCACTCCAACGCCACAGAAAAGCCCCCAATGGGGGCTTTAGCAAACAACCGACAGAGCGTCTTCTAGGCGAGCCAGCCTTCAACTTCATCAGCTCCGTACTGCGCCTTCCACTCCTTTAGCAGCTTGTGGTTGCCGCCTTTGGTTTCAATCACTTCGCCATTGTACGGGTTCTTGTACTGCTTCACTTGGCGAGCGCGGCGCGGAGCCTTCTCGACATCAGCAGGAGCTGCGGTACGGCGGTTGGCCTGAGGATCCAAGATGTTGATGATGTCACGCAGGCTGTAACCATATTTGTTCAGCAGATCACGCAATTTGGTCTCAAATTCAATTTCCGCCTGCAGCTCGGAGGAGCCTTTCATAGCTTCGAGTTCGGCCAGTTGTGCGGCCAATGTTTGCTCGAGCTTACGGAATTCTGCGAGACGTGACATAGATGCTTCCTCAAATACCGGATGAAGTTAGTCGCTTACTCTAAACCATTTTCAGCTCGCCCTACTTAAATTTTGAATACGCATTTCCATTCTTGTTCAATTTCTATGCTATGGCGTTCAAGTACACGCGTCTGAATCAGCAATGCGAATAGCTGAGCCTGCCAGCGCCACGAGAGAGCGGCTTGACTCCTGGTGAGCATGAATACTTGTCTCCCTGACCCCAGCGCATGAACCTAGACCGAAAATTGCCGGTCAATCTGTAATAGGAGATAGCAACAGGTGGGAAACAGCGAATGGTTACATTTGATCTGCAAAGGATGCTCATTGGCGAGTTCCCGCTGACCTTTCTCTTGGAGGTCGCCCTTCGTGTTACAGCGGCGTTTCTAGCCGTGTTTTTCTTTTTGAAATTCAGTGGTCGACGTGGAATCAGGCAGCTGTCCCGATTCGAGCTCGTGGTGATCCTCACCTTGGGCTCAGCCGCAGGCGATGTGACCTTCTACGAAGATGTACCCCTCCTCCCGGTCGCATTGGTTTTCCTCACGCTTTTGCTGCTCTATCGCGGAACCGTCTGGATGATGAGGCGCAGCAGGACATGCGAGGCCTGGATCGATGGGTTACCCATCACGGTGGTAAAGGATGGAATGTACGAGATCCATTCGTTGCGAAACTTGAACATCTCGTCCAACGAGCTTTTCATGGAGCTGCGCCAACAAGGCGTGGAGCATCTTGGCCAGGTTCGACTCGGCCTATTGGAAACCGATGGCGATCTCAGTCTGTATTTCTATGGGCCAGACGACACCCGGCCAGGGCTGTCGGTGCTGCCAGTTGAACATCGTCCAGAATACCTAGCACCGCTGAACGCTGGCCTACACTGTTGCGTCAGCTGCGGCTTCCCGACCTTCCATGAGCCTCAAGACTCAGTCGTGTGTGAACGCTGCGGACATAACGTCTGGTCACCTGCACTGGATACCATACGCAACCGCTAGACCACATCCACTTAAGAGCGCGTTGGTTGGACGATCTGCATAGCATTTTGTGGAAAGTTCTGGAGGTCTACCCATCAGCTCCGTCGTCCCATGTTTTACATTGAGGACTCATGTTGGCGACCGACATTATGGCAGGTTGCTAATGGCCTTTCTCTGGTGGGTCGCCAAGAGTTCGGAGCTGGTAATCGGTGACAGCCTGGAATCGATGTTCAGCCATCAACCGCAGGCGCTCCAGCTCTGCTCCAATTACGCCTTCAGCCTGGGCTTGGTGGTACAGCTTGAGTGCTTCCACAGCCTCGGAATACAGAGGGTGGTCAGGCATGAGCAACTTGTCCAGATCTCTTTTCACGATCTCATCCTTTCGTCAAAGCGATCCCACACCACGCCTCGCCACTCAGGCGTGTGTTTAGCCTACTACTGCTGATCAGTTTGGACGGAATGGGCGTACATCAATGCTTCGTCCGCGAGCTCTAACATATCGGCCAAGGTTCCTGAGTCTACGGCATGCGTATCACGTAATGCGTATGCATGATGCAGAAGCTCCCTGTGATGGTTCTTAGGTGCGAGGAGCAGGGCCTCGGTGTCGTTGAGCAGCTGCCGCCACTCTTGGATCGACATTACCGGCAGATTGGTGCCTGTCATGATGGCATCCCCTTTAACTGTATGCGCATACAGTATTCTGAAAAAGCCCGGCTGCATAGGTAGTGCGGACGAAGTGCGCCTGCGATGAGACAGATCAGGCGCTGGAACGAAGTCCGTTTCGCTGGAGTGGCAATGTCTCGCCCAGATGGAGAGATTGTTCCAGGTAACTTAACGCCACGACCCAATGCGGCCACGCCCCAATGCGCGAATGTAGGATGGAAATTTGTCACACTTCGATGACGCACGATTTCGACGTGTTATGTTTGGGCTATCACCCTAGGAGCGGGATCGTGGATCAGATTACCGAACTCGACGATAGCATCGAGCGTTTGGCCAGTATCGCGGATGAGCTTGAACAGCAAGTAGCGCCGTGCCCCGCACCCCGATTGAGATTGATCGCCTGGGTCACCGACTGGGTAGGTAGTCCGTCAAGATTGACCGAGCTTGAGCAGGGTTTACCGAGCGTTCCGCAGAGCCTGGTTTCAGCTTACAAAGCATGGATTAAGGCAAGCGGTTTGCGATAGACCTCGCCCGATACCATTCATGCCCTTTTCACATGCGGTGTGGGAACGTTAGCTATCCCTACGTGTGATAGAAGCTCCCTTGCCCGCCTAGCAGCGGGCTTTCTTTTGTCCGCAATTCTTCATCGACTCGGGCCATTCGTCCGTTGGGCTGTCCGTTTCATCGGCCAAGGCTGTCCTCTAAGGACACCAGCCAGAGCCTTTCTCATGCGACAGCTATTCCAATCGATAACTCTTCCCCTCGCCTGCACTCTGCTGTGGGCCTGCTCCGCTCCCGAAACGAAGTCTCCTATGGAGACACCAGGCCGGCCAGAGTCGGCAAAAACCCAGTTGCTGGAAGCCGGCGCCGCGACGCTGCAGTCCAAGCCGCCCATTGAGGGCATCAACGCCTATTTGGATGGCTTTCACTTCTACAACGGGCATCCGGACGTGCAGATGGAAGCGCACCACTACTGCTCCATCCTCAACGAGGATGTCATTCAGTGTGTGATATTCGACGGCAATACCAAGGGTGCGAAGATCATGGGCATCGAGTACATCATCGACGAGAAGCTTTTTGCCGGATTACCACCCAAGGAGAAGGCGATGTGGCACAGCCATGGTTACGAGGTCTCTTCTGGGCAGTTGATCGCTCCAGGCATACCGGCACCTGCAGAGCATGCCCTGATGAAGCGCTTGGCGCATACTTATGGGAAGACATGGCACACCTGGCACACCGACCAGGATAAAGCGCTGCCTGTAGGTGTGCCGCAGTTGATGATGGGCTTTACCGCAGATGGGCAGGCTGACCCGGCGATGGTCGAACAGCGCAATCGGCGCCTGGGTCTGGATGCCGCAAAAACCAAAGCTGAGCGGGCTGACATCCGAGTCCCTGCAGCTGATCCCCAGGCTGATGGCTGGCAGTACGGTAACGTCATCCAAATCACCGATCCAACCGGTACCCATCTGCACCGCCCCGCTACATCGACTCCGGCAAATACCAACAGCCGTTCCAGCCAATAGCATTTGAAACAGTTGCTTGTAGCTATGCCTTGGGCGTGCCCCTACAGGGACGGCTGTCGTAAACGCTTGGTCAAATCAGCGTGCAATTTCCCATGAAGCCCGTTAAACGCGCTTAGATCGCCACAAACTGCGATGCCATGGCACCGGTCTTTATCACACGTTATGTTGCCCTAAACGACCTTTCGTGCACCCTGTCAGCTGGCACGAAAGTAAAGGGAGCGTCCCCGTACTCGCCGGCATCCCAAGGAAACACAGGTTCGCTGTGTGACTCCACGAGGTGCAAGATCATGGCAAACGATCAAGACAAGACCGGTCAGCAAGGCGGCATCACTCAAAACAATCCCGGTAGCTTCGAGAATGATCCACACCGGCCATCTGAGCCTGGTCAAAGAGGAGGACAGACGCTAGGAAGCGACCCTCAACGAGAACTCCCTCAAGGTGGTCAGGACTTGGGCGGAGGGAACCAAAGCGATCACCATGGCTCAGCTGGTGCAGCTCATCAGGGGGGCATGGGAGGTCATACCACAGGGCCCAAATCAGACAATGGGCAAAGCGAAATTGATGAAGCTTCGCAAGCAGTACAGGACGAAGACAGCGGCATGACTGAGGACAACCGATAACGTTGTTCGGGCCAAAGAGAATGGACTGCCAGCCGAAAAAAAGCCCGCGCTCCACGCGCGGGCCGCTCAGAGAGCAATAGCCGCCCTGATCAATTATCCAGTTCGTCTTTAATGATCTTGCCGTCGTGGGGATCAACCTGGAATTCATACCGCTTGCCATCAGCCTTGAGGCCTTCGCCTTCCCAGTGACCATCGTCGGCTTCAATTTTGGTGATCTGGGTGTAGCCTGCGCCTTTCAAGGCGGCCTCAGCCTGATCCTTGTTCACCTTCCAGTCAGCACCGGGCGTATCAGCCCATGCAGAAGTAGCCCCCATAGCACCAACCAAGGCCAGACCAGTGAATAGTCGAGTCATCGCTTTCATCGCTAACACCTTTTTCATGGGATTTAACGATCCGACCCGCACGCCGATCTTACCGTTCAGTTTGTGTTGAAGGCCGGCGCTGACGCCGAGCGTCCATCTTGGTGAATGAGCTCCTGCAGATCTTGTGACAGCAAGGCAGCGGCTTTTGGCTTCAGCATAGTTGGCCTCAACTTATCCCAATAAACCCATTTGCAGGCAACGATGCCTCTGCCAAGCACGACGCTACTACCGTCTGGGAGGTCTGTCGTAAAAATATGGTGGATAACGTTGCCAACCTCGACGGTGCCTACAGCGTTCAAACCTGTGCAATGAAGCGCCAAGGCCCCCCAAATCTCGCGGGCAGCGGTAACGATTGGCGCCTCACCGGTCACAAGCAGGCCGCTTGGAAACTTCCATTTGGCACCCTTCCTGCGAATCAGAAGAACCTGGTCATTTCGAGAGCAGATGATCGTTACCTTTGCCTTGGCTAGACGATGCTTGATGACGCTCATAAGGGATCGCACCTGATGAATGCGCGACATCCTGAACGCTGGGACGAACTTCCTTATGCTGATGACTGACTGGTCGGAAGTTGAGTTCCGCCCCTCTCAAATCTGGGGGTGGTGAAGCATACCGGTCACCTTATTCACGAGTACCTGAATGTCGAACGGCTTCGTGATCACAGCAGTGCTAGGCGTCAGAAATCCGCCTTTCAAAACCGATCCCTCTGCATAGCCGGTCACGAAAAGCACCCGAAGATCTGGAAAAGCCTCCCGAGCAGCATCTGCCACCTGCCGTCCATTCAATGCGCCTGGAAGCCCGACATCGGTGACAAGCAGATCATAAGGCGGACACAAGCGAAGCGTTTGCATAGCGCTGGATCCATCTTCAGCTTCGTCGACTTCGAACCCGGCCTCCATCAAGGCTTCCACGATGGACATGCGCACGATAGGCTCGTCATCGACGACAAGGATTCTTCCAGCACTTTCACTGCTGAGGATTGGCTGCTTCGATTCGCCCACTTCGGGAAGCTCCAACTGCCCCTCGAACTTGGGGAGGATGAGCCGAATCGTCGTGCCCACGCCTTCTTGGGAATGCACATCTACCTGCCCTCCAGACTGGCGAACGAAACCGTGCACCATGGAGAGCCCTAAGCCGGTACCCTGGCCCAGCGGCTTAGTGGTGAAGAACGGATCAAATATCCGCTTGATGTTCTCTTGCGAAATTCCGCTTCCCGAGTCAGTGACTGAAATAGCGATGTACTCTCCAGCAGGAAGGTCGGCACGCATTGCCATCAGGTCGTCGAGTTCGATGGTCTGCGTCGTGATGGAGATCGCGCCTCGTCCTTCGGGCATGGCATCACGCGAGTTGATCGCCAAGTTGAGCAGCGAACTCTCCAACTGGGCGGGGTCAATCCGGGCCAACCCAAGATCTGGCTCCAGTTGCGTGATGACAGTAATGGCCGGCCCAACAGAGCGGTTGATGAGGTCGACCAGATCTTCAATGAGTGCGTTGATGTCTGTAGGGCGTGGATCAAGTGTCTGCCGTCGCGAAAATGCAAGCAGGCGCTGGGTCAGCGACGCTGCTCGCTTGGCGCTGACTTGAATCCCGTCAAGCAGGCGCTCGGTAGCGTCCCATTTGCCCTGTTTCAATCGTCGGGATAGCAAATCAGCGCTTCCCAGTATCGCTGCCAGGATGTTATTGAAGTCGTGGGCAATTCCGCCGGTTAGCTGCCCTAGCGCCTCCATTTTCTGAGCTTGGCGCAGGGCTTCGTTGGCCTGTGACAGCTCATCAGTGCGTTGAGCAACCCGCTCTTCAAGCGTGGCCTTCGCTTGCTGTACCTGCCGATAAAGCTGTGCGTTGTCGATAGCCACTGCTGCCTGAGAGGCCAATGCGACCACCAGCCGTTCGTGTCGCTCTGTGAATTTTCCTGGTTCGGGGTGACCGAAAAACAGTCCTCCTAAAACATCGCCTGTTCTCGATACAACTGAGATCGCCAAGTAACTTCGCACTGGCAGATGCCCCTTGGGCATTCCGCGATGCGGCTCGAACTGGCCGTAACGAGGGTCGGCTAGGATGTCCAAGGATCGAACGACGCCCTCATTTCGGAAAGTAGGTGCAAACACTGGGGTAGCGCGCGGATGACCTAACTTTTCGAAGGCCGACCGATCAGCCCCCGACAAGGTATACAGCTTCAGGTGGGCACCGGCCTCATCAACCTCGTTGGCAAAATACGAACCAAAAGCTGCTCCTGTGAGCGATGTTGCCGCATCCGTGAGGTTTTGCACGATCCGCTCAAGATTTAAGTCACTGGCGAACGCCGCGTTGATATCTCGAAGGATCTCAAGTGTTCGACTCTCCTCTCTCAGCGCCCGCTCGGTTTCCACTCGATTAGTGACATCGAAGCCTTCGCAAAAAATACCGGTGACTGCACCGACATCATCGAAAACTGGCTCATAAACGAAATCCAGATAGCGGGTTTCAACCGCCCCTGATTCCCAGAGCAGCGAGATAGGCGTGCCTGTAGCGACGAAGCGCTCGCCCGACTTGAACACGTCATCCAGCCAAGAGAAATAACCCTGCCCCTCAAGGTCTGGGAACACTTCTCGGACAGATCGATTGATGTAGCCTCGATCACCAAAGCTTCGCCTGAAAGCCTCATTAACGAATTCGAATACGTGATCAGGGCCTCTCAGGATTGTGATGAAGCCCGGCGCTTGATCGAACATGCGTCGGTCTCGACCCAGGGTAATGTGCGACGGTAGCGGCTCAAGAGCTGATGGATGGACTTCTTGACCTTGCACCAGAACAGCGACAATGTGCCCTTCTGGGGCCCTCAAAGGACTCAAGCTGAAAGCCCACGGTTTCTCACGATCCAGACGAACCGGAAACTCCGAATCGGAGAGCAGCAACAGGCTTGCCTTTTCCATCACAGCTTCGAGCTGCAAACTGACCCGACCCCAAACCGCCGTCCAAATCTCGTGCGCAGGCCTACCTAGGCCTCGGGGATGACGATGCCCCATGGCAGGGATCCAGGTGTCGTTGTAGAGCAGTGTTCTATCGGCGCCCCAAAGAATTGCAGTGGGCAGATCTGAGCTAAGCAAGAAATTCACGGCGTGCTGTAGCGGAACCGGCCAATGCCCTGGATCACCAAGCGTGGTACTAGCCCAGTCCACTTGAAGCATCTGGTTGGCAATCTGCCCGTCGTGCGTTACGAACGATCCAATTGCTGAACGCTGATCACCGCAATCCATATGAAAAGTACCACCGGGGGAGACCTATAAATCTAACCCAAGATCTACGCATCGGCGTGTCTGTCTGACAAAGAAGCTCGCCGGCGTGATGTTTATGCTATCGCTTGACGTGAAGTTTCACCCCAGAATCGGGCTGGCCAAGTCGGCCATGTCTCAAAGTGAACGCTCAGCTCACCGCGATACTCCATGTACCGCGCCGTGTTTAGCGATCAGCACGGCGAGGGAGGTATCCTGATCACCATCCACGGAGAGGAAAGCTGTGAGCATCACCTTGAGATGTCTCAAATGCGGTGGACAAGACCTTGTAAGACCACAGAGGTTGAACAAGAAGGCCATCCTCACGTGCCGAAGGTGTGCCGCCGTTGCCAATAACGGCGATCTGATGGAGGCAGAAGGTAGAAGGCTCATCGCCGACATCCGGCAGCGCCTGCCTCTCCTTGAAGCCGGGTAGTCGCGCCCCCAGCGCGGACAGCTGCCAAAGCTACGTCGCAACCTTTATCACACGATACGTTACTCTTCACGATCTTTCGCGCACCCGGTCAGATAATACAAAAGTAAAGGGAGCCTCCAGAATTCGTCCAGTATCTGAACAGAACACAGGCTCTCTGTGTGAATACACGAGGTGCGAGATCATGCGGACGATCAAGACACGGTACGTCAGCAAGGCGGCACCGCACAAAACAATCCTGGTAATTTTGAAAACGACCGTAAGAAGGCTTCGGAGGCCGGCCATAAAGGCGGCCAAGCCTCAGGCGGCAATTTTGCCAATGATCCACAGCGGGCATCGGAAGCAGGCCAAAAAGGGGGTCAAATGTCCGGGGGAAGATCTGAGGATCAACAAACAGGTCATGGTAGCGGCAGTGAATTACAGGAAGATGATCATCAGCGTGCCGGTGGCGCAACCCAACGCGGTGGTCAGGGAGGACACACCACTGGCAGTAAAGCTGACCAGGAGCAAGGCATGGATGAAGGGTGGCAAGCTATTCAGGATGAAGACAGCGGGATGACGGAAGACAACCGCTGAGCAAATAGCCAGGGACACGGATAGCCCTGGCTTCCAAAACACCTTTGAAGCCACGCTCCCGCCTACCGTAAGGTCGGTATTGGAATAGCAATTGCACCCTTCAAAGAGACAGCTTTTTTGGGGGTAAGCTTAAATGGTACCGAGAGACCATTACTTCATGCTGATCGTGGTTATAGCCGTGATTGCTATTGATGTCGTGGCCCTGATCATCTACCGAAAAAACAAGCCTTGAACTCCCAGACTGGGGCCAACGCTCCGCTACTTAGGGGCTTATCTGCGAAGTTGTTCATTTGCCATAAAATCGTCGCCAAGCTCAAGCAGTGACCTTGCTTCCTCAAGGGAAAGTGATCCCCAAGCCAAAATTTCGCACCTCCGCCGAGAACGTTGAAGGGCGCGCTAGAAGGGCTTACGGGTGTTTTTCTGGGCCGTCAGGTCTATGGATTTGGCATACCAATCATCGGCATTCCATGTGCAGTCGACCGGTGATTCCGGTAATCTCCCGCCGCATTTTCGCCATCCTGGCGGAAATGAGTCATGCGGGAGTTGATCAATGAGCAATGAGGGCTCTGATGCAATGCTGGCATGGCGAAATCGCTTTCTTCAAAATGGCACGCTGTGTGAGGACAGATACCATGAGGCTTGGCAGGACGCTGAACAGTTGGAGCGATCACGCCTGATCAGTGTTGAGCAGTGGATTGGACTGACGAAATTGGCGAACAGGGCGTTACACGCCGGTGAGGATGCGCCGAGCTTGTAGCTGCACCTTGATCCCTAAGAGGAAGTGGCCGTACCACTTATGCAGGACGGCCACCTGAATGCTTGGCGACCGACTTAGGCTACCTGCGCAACAGCAGGCCGCTGATCCGTAGCGAGACGCCGCGCCCGCCCGACGCCCCACGCCAACGCTCGGGTCATGGACTCGCCTGGTCGGGAGTCGAAGGCTTCTTCGTGAATCGCCATACCGCTCCTGGCATACACGCCAATAAACATCTGGGTCTGACCTGTACGTGAAAGCCTGACCTGGACATCGATGGTCGTGCCGTCATCGAGTTCCTCGTCATGGCTCCGATGATGAAGCACTGGATCAGCCCACTTCCAAAAAATTTCACCGCGAATACGCATGCCGCCCTCCTACGACTTTAGTCTTATACGGACTATTAAAGATAGCCAAGCGAGACGGCTTTTCAATTGCATTGTGTCGGATGGATCACCACAAGCGCCAACGAGGTTGGTTCCGACGCTACGGTTAGAGTGGTACCACCTGTAAGAGGGTTTAGCCCCAGCCAAAACTCTGTGTCGCTACAGCTTGAAGCGAACATGAATGGTACTGTGCGTCTGCGCCCGATCAATCGTGATAGCTGTACTGCCGTAGCCCGAATAGCTTTTCACCAACCGCATGCCCAAACCGGTTCCGCTTGCTTTCGGATAGTTCTCGGGAAAGCCTTCACCCTCATCACTCACGGTGATCAGCGCATGGTCATCTTTCTCCCTGACCACGACTTCGATGGTGCCCTTGCCGTATTTCAGGGCGTTAGTGATCAACTCTGAGATCACCAGGCCCAATGGTGCCATGCGCTCTGGCGGCAAAACGAAAGCGTCGGCATCAAGCACGATGGTGCGGTCAGCCAACGCTTTGCCCAGATCTCCGAGCAAGGCACGCAGATAATCACAGGCCAGAACATCTTGTTTTGATGCGGTCTGGTACAGACGCTCGTGCACACTTGCGATGGTTACGACTCGCCCTGCGGCAGTTTCCAGTTGAAGTTTTACCGCCTCGTCTGGCGTTAGATTCGCCTGGAGCAGAAGCAAGGTGTTCACCAAGTGCAAACTGTTTTTGACGCGATGATGGATTTCTTCCATATACAAGTCACTGGTGTTCAGCTTCGAGTTCTGGGTCTCGATCAGCGAGATCAATTCGGCTTCGTGCTGATGTCGCTCGGTAACGTCCCTCGAGACCGCGATCAGCTGCTGCACTTGCCCACTCTGACTCAGAATGGGCGCCACCGTGACATCCCACCACTTGGGCTCGTCAGCTGCCGTGGGGCAGTATGCTTCGAATCGGGTGGTCTCTCCGGCAACAACCTTGGTCACTGCTTCGATAACCAGTGCAATGGACTCGTCAGGCCACAAGCTCGACCACGCCTGACCTTTGACCTGCGCCAGGTCGCCGATGTGCATCAGGCGCATGCCAGCATCGTTCATGAATTCGATATCGCCGGCAATGGAAAGAATTTTCACACAGTCTGGGCTGGCGTTGAGAATGCTTTCAGAATACGGTGCAGGCAACGCGTCCGCATGATCCCCGGCCAGGCGCTCGACAGCCATGGAGATGACGTTCGAGATTCCTTCCAGAAATACCAGGTCGCTTTCAATGAAGTCGTCGCCATTGGTGCTGTCAGCCTCAAGCACCCCGAACGGTGCCAACGTCCCTCGGATCGGCACATTGATTGCGCGCTCGATGCCATATTTTTTTAATAATTCGGGTGTTCTGAAACGATGTTCCTGACCCAGGTGGTTGGAAAGGACGGGGCGGTAGGTGGAAATGGCATAACCGGCTGGACTGGCTACATCCGCTCCAACCGTCGCAGAGCCGATGTCCGCTTCGTCCCAACCCACCCCGTGCGACAGCAGGAAACCGTCTCCTTCTCCTAACGGCACGAGGATCTTGGCGTAGCGGGTCTGCATGCCCTGGGCAACCGCTACACAGGACTCGGTGAGTAACACATCCAGATCGCTTGCCTTAAGCGCCCTGACGCCAAACTCGACCACAAGCTGATGCTGTTTCTGCAAGCGAGCATACGATTTTTTCAGTGCGGCACGTATTGTCTCGTCAAGGGGCAGCTTTTCCATGGGGAGCATCCGCAGTGGGAAATGAGAAGAATGACAGCGAAGCGGTAGAGTCATGCGGGCAAAAAACTAATTAACGATGATGTACACCGTCCATCGCATCGGAGCAACGACGAAAGCCGTCTAAGCCCTAACGGTTATGACGTGCGAGTACATAACCATGCGCAGAAGTATTCTGGTCGTTGAAGATGATGACATTCTCCGTGAGGTAACGGCGGAGTGCCTCGCTTCGTTGCCCAGTGTGCAAATAGCGGAGTGTTCCAACGCGGATGACGCCTTGTTGATGCTAGCTGATGGGTTCGCACCTGATCTCGTCTTCACCGACGTTCACATGCCTGGCCAGCTGGATGGTCTGGATCTGGCAATCGAAATCTGGAACCGCTGGCCTGCGCTGCCGGTTCTTCTCACCTCCGGTGACGTGACACCCGGCGTCGAAGATCTGCCTGGCAACACCACGTTTCTCTCGAAACCTTGGTCTATCTCAGCATTGTTCGAAGCCCTTCGTGCTCGCTTACCGGGCCTAGAGGAAGGTTGAAGCGGACGTAGGCATCAGCCACTTCTAGTGAAATTCTCTTCACCAGCCTGGTGGAGATCATTACGCATTGAGCACTCAAATTCGGCTTCAGCCCGGGTGGGGAAACCCATAGTGAGGCGAATCTTGTCGTGGGTATCGTACAGATCGTAACCCTCCCCCAACGCGCTAGGAAAACCGAGGCGCCGGGGGAAAGTCTCCTTTTCGGTAGGCACAGCGGGAATTACAACAAATCGCATCGGCATGCTCCTCCCTCTTAGCAGTTATTTAGTATTAGACCCACTACAGCAAGGCATCAACACGACTCATGCCTTGAGCGCAACCCGCCACGAATCGACACCACTGTACCCTGCGCACTAGACGAAGCAGGCTAAGCTCGTTGAACGGAGATTTAATCAGGAGGCATGGATGCGTTATCGAGGCGAAATATTTTGGGCTTGGGCTGATCCTGTACTGAAACATTACACGCACCAGGTACGGCTACCAGATGGTAACCGTCCGGCCAACTCACCTTCCTGACCCCGACGCCAAAGGCGATGGTGTCCACCTAATTTAAGTGGACACCATTTCTAGCCTTTTAAGCGGGTCTTTCCATGCAGTCACAACGCCGTTCCTATTCAAAATCCTTCAAGGCCCAAGTTGTCCAAGAGTGCGCCCAGCCCGGCGCATCGATTGCCAGCGTCGCGCAGAAGCACAGCCTTAACGCGAACCTCGTACATAAATGGATTAGGGTACTCACGAACAAAACTATGGCGCTGCAACCTGCTTTCATTCCAGTGCCCTTGCCGCTAGCCGGAGGACATTCGCAGGCAGCTTCATCAAGTATCTGCATTGAAATCCAGCACCCGCGTGGCACCGTCAAAGTGAACTGGCCGACCGAAAGCGCTGTCGCCTGTGCCACCTTTCTGCGAGACCTGTTGGAATGATTCGGATCGATGCCATCTGGCTTGCCACCGAGCCTATGGACATGCGCGCCGGTACCGAGACCGCGCTGGCCAGGGTGATCGCGGTGTTCGGTGTGGCGAAGCCGCACTGCGCATACCTCTTCGCTAATCGCCGTGCCAACCGAATGAAAGTCTTGGTGCATGACGGTGTGGGCATTTGGCTGGCAGCGCGACGATTGAACCAAGGCAAGTTTCATTGGCCCGGCATCCGTCACGGATCGGAAGTCGAACTCGATAACGAGCAACTTCAAGCCTTGGTACTGGGTTTGCCGTGGCAGCGGGTCGGCGCAGGCAGCGCGATCACAGTGCTTTAGCCCCTGCCATTAGCCCATCGGTTTATCGCTGTTGACGACCTGCTCTGACACAATCAGCGGCATGACTTCCTCGCCCAATCTCGACCAGATGACACCGGAACAGCTGCGCGGCTTGGCCGAACAGGCTATGCAGTTGCTGTCCCAGGTCGACTCCATGAGCCAGAAAATCCAACGCCTCGAAACGGTCAACGAGCAACTGGCTCATGAAATCGCCATCCTCAAGCGACACAAGTTCGCCAAGCGCAGCGAGCAACTGAGCCCCGACCAAGGCAGTCTGCTTGATGATCTGCTCGATACCGATATCGCAGCTATCGAAGCCGAGCTGAAGGCAGCCAATCCGCCGGCCGCACCGGCCGAGCCACGTCATAAGCCCAAGCGTGCACCACTGCCGCCGCAGTTTCCGCGAACCGTGATCCGTCACGAACCAGAGAATACTCAGTGCGTGTGCGGCTGCCAGCTTCAGCGAATCGGCGAAGACGTCAGCGAGAAGCTCGATTACACTCCGGGCGTGTTCACAGTTGAGCGGCATGTGCGTGGAAAATGGACGTGCCGTCAGTGTGAAACACTGATCCAGGCGCCTGTACCGGCCCAAGTGATCGACAAGGGCATCCCGACCGCAGGCCTTTTGGCCCACGTGATGGTGGCGAAGTTCGCCGACCATTTACCGCTGTACCGGCAGGAGAAGATTTTTGGTCGGGCCGGACTGCCCATCGCCCGTTCGACACTGGCGCAATGGATCGGACAGACCGGTGTGCAGCTCCAGCCTCTGGTCGATGCGCTGCGTGAGCATGTGTTGGCCCAGGGCGTGATCCACGCCGATGAGACCCCGGTTCAGATGCTCGCACCAGGCGAAAAGAAAACCCACCGCGCTTACGTGTGGGCCTATAGCACCACGCCTTTCTCGGCCCTAAAGGCCGTGGTCTACGACTTCAGCCCCAGCCGTGCCGGCGAACATGCGCGTAACTTCCTGGGCACGTGGAACGGTAAGCTGGTCTGCGATGACTTCGCCGGCTACAAGGCCAGCTTCGAGCTGGGCATCACCGAAATCGGCTGCATGGCCCATGCACGCCGCAAATTCTTCGACCTGCATGCAGCCAATAAAAGCCAGTTGGCGGAGCAGGCGCTTCACTCGATTGGCGGGTTGTATGAAGTCGAGCGACACGCCAAGGAAATGAGCGACGAAGCCCGCTGGCGATTACGTCAGGAAACAGCGGTGCCCATCGCTGAAAAACTGCATGAGTGGATGTTGGCCCAACGCGAACTTGTGCCCGAGGGTTCGGCCACGGCCAAGGCCCTGGATTACAGCCTTAAACGCTGGGTAGCGCTGACGCGCTACCTGGAAGATGGTGCTGTGCCCATCGACAATAACCAGATCGAGAATTTGATCCGGCCGTGGGCGCTTGGGCGCTCGAACTGGTTATTTGCCGGGTCGCTGCGCAGTGGAAAAAGGGCGGCGGCAATCATGAGCCTGATCCAGTCGGCGCGTATGAATGGGCACGATCCGTATGCCTATCTCAAGGATGTACTGATGCGGCTTCCGACACAGCGGGCGAGCGAAATCACGCAATTACTCCCGCAGCATTGGATGCTTGCCTGAGGCAGGCTAAGTGGACTTCGCCAAATAGTCAGCTCAAAGGCTGATTGGCATCAACAATTCGGAAGCGACTTTTCTCAGCATGTAGGTTTCGCGCAGAATTGACTGCCCCATCGAAGACTCGTGACGCTGCATGACGGCTTCATTGTGTGCGATGGCTTCATGCAGGTTGATCCAGACAGGCCGCATACCATTAGCGATTTCGTGGCTTTCCATTCTCACCGGCTCTAGCTGGGGCGCTACTTCGCATTGATAAAAATGCGAGGTCATGTGCATCAGATCGTACTGTGGCTTTTGGTAGGGCCGGTACTCCTCGATGTAACCGTAGTGCTGGAGCACCTGTATTTCACGAGCACCAGTCTCTTCCTCAAGCTCACGCTTCAGGCCTGCGACAATGTCCTCGTCACCATCAAGGCCGCCTCCAGGAAAGCTGAAATCGTTATAGCGCTCGGTGAACAGCAACAGGATCTGTTCACCCCGCATCACGATGCCGCGAGCTGCATGTCGACGGAATACTCTGCCCTGCTTGGATTTCAGCTCGGGGTGAACAATTTCAGTTATGAGTTGCATGTGGTCTCGTAGCGGCAAGATCAGTTAGTCATCGTCCAGGGTGGCCACGGTATTTCCTCAGTTCTGGAAATACTGTGGCCAGTGGAACTGGCTCAGCGAAGCAGCAATAAGGGTACAGTGGATGTACGCAGCATCGTCGTGGTCGTGCTGCCTATCAGAAACTGCCTGATGCGTGAGTGCCCGTACGCCCCCATGACCAAGAGGTCAATGCCGTGCTCTGCCTGATACGCATGCAGTGTGGACTCTACTTCGCCTGGGCGGATCTCGGAATGCACCAGCGAGCCGGAAGACGCAAGCGTGGTTCGTGCCTTCTCCAGCGCGTTCTGGTTGTCTTCAGAATCCGTTCCAACCATGACGATATGAATTGGCAGGCCTTCGCACAGCGGGCTTGAAGCAAGCATCTGTAAGGTCTTGTGGCCTGTTGCGCTGCCGTCAAATGCCACCATGACCGTTTCAGGTTTCCTGAAATGGCTGGTTGTAATCAGGGTGGGGCGGTGGATAGTTCGGACTATCGCTTCAATCTGGCTGCCAAGACTTTGGGCACTGCGCGTGCTGTCCTCACCGACTCTTCCAATCACCAGTAACCGAATATCGTCTTGGAGATCGCTCAGGCTCTCGACGAGATGGCCATGGCGCTGCTTCATATCAGGTGACATGGCGCCAGAGTGAACTGTTCGCTCGCGAGCTTTTTCAAGCATGTGCTGCCCATGCTCCAACGCCAGTTTTGCCCGCTGCGCATCCAGCATGGCCAACTCTTCCAGCAGATGTTCTCTGCTACCGAGACCGATATTGCCGCTGAGGTCAGCGGATGCAGGATATTTCTCCTTATCCAGCACATGAAGCAAGGTCAGGGGAGCGCTGAGTCGTTGCGAGGCCCATGCTGCGTAATCGCAGACCGCCAATGAGGATTGTGAGTTATCAATGCATGCCATTACGCGGGTCATTGTCGTTCTCCTTAGTGGCTCATGAGCTTGTCGATGGCACCGGGTTTGTCATGCACGCCGAAGCGGTCAACGATTGTCGCGCTGGCTTCATTGAGACCGAGCACTTCAACCTCAGCGCCTTCGCGTCGGAACTTGATCACGACCTTATCCAGCGCTGCGACGGCGGTGATATCCCAGAAATGCGCCTGTGTGAGATCGATGGTGACCTTGTTGAGCGCCTCCTTGAAGTCAAAAACCTCAGTGAACTTGTCCGCAGAGCTAAAGAACACCTGGCCCACGACGCGGTAAGTCCGATGCGATTTCGTCTCTTCAAGAGTGCTCTTGATATCCAGGTAGTGCCCGACCTTGTTTGCGAAGAACAGGGAGGCCAGCAGCACACCTACCAGTACGCCGTAAGCCAGATTGTGAGTGGCCACGACGACCACGACGGTCGCCACCATGACGAGGTTGGTCGACAGCGGATGCTCTTTCAGATTACGCAAGGAATCCCAGCTAAAGGTGCCGATGGACACCATGATCATCACAGCCACGAGTGCCGCCATAGGGATTTTGGAGAGCCACTCGCCAAGAAATACCACCATCAGCAGCAGGAAAACGCCGGCACACAATGTCGAGAGACGGGTGCGGCCACCAGATTTCACGTTGATGATCGACTGGCCGATCATGGCGCAACCTGCCATGCCGCCAAGCATGCCGGCAGCGATGTTGGCCACACCCTGGCCTTTGCACTCGCGGTTTTTGTTGCTGGTGGTGTCGGTAAGGTCGTCGACGATGGTCGCGGTCATCATTGATTCGAGTAGACCCACTACTGCCAACGCAGCCGAGTACGGGAAAATGATGCGCAGGGTTTCAAAATTCAGCGGAACTTCAGGCCAGAGGAAGATCGGGAGCGTATCAGGCAGTTGGCCCATGTCACCGACGGTGCGGATATCCAAACCGAGGTAAATGGCGATGACAGTCAGCGTCAGAATGCACACCAATGGAGAGGGAATCACCTTGCCGATTTTCGGTACATACGGGAACAGGTAGATGATTCCCAGGCCCGCAGCGGTCATGGCATAGACATGCCAGGTGACATTGGTCAGCTCAGGCAATTGCGCCATAAAAATCAGAATCGCTAATGCGTTTACGAAGCCGGTGACTACCGAGCGTGAAACAAAGCGCATCAACGAGCCGAGCTTCAGGTAGCCGGCAAGGATTTGAAGTACGCCACATAGTAGCGTCGCGGCCAGCAGGTACTGGAGTCCATGCTCTTTTACCAGCGTAACCATCAGCAGTGCCATGGCGCCTGTCGCCGCCGAGATCATTCCGGGGCGCCCGCCGACAAAGGCGATGACAGCACAGATACAGAAGGAGGCGTAGAGACCGACTTTGGGATCTACCCCGGCGATGATGGAAAAGGCGATGGCTTCCGGGATCAGCGCGAGTGCGACCACCAGCCCCGCGAGCACGTCGGCACGGACGTTGGAAAACCACGTTTGTCTAAGTTTTTGCAGCATATAAATATCCAAGGCAAAGCATCGCGCACGCCAAGGGAGTGGCGAGCGAATCGATACAAATTCAAATTTTGAGGATTTTTTGCTGTGTGCTTAAGGTGTAAAACCAGGCGTACAGCAGTGAGCACCCGCGAGCGAGGCTAGCGGAAGCAGGTTGTTGCGAGGGGGCGTAGCGCTAAGGCGGCGTAGGCTGCCAGTAGATCGTTTGGAGTACAGTCATGCTGATGTTCCTGTAGCTCAAGGGGTATGCGGAGCCGAAGTATACAATGAAGCCATCGTCGATTGCGACCCGCTGGCAGGCTCTGCATGACCTACGTCAGATACAGGCTTATTCAATGGGTATACCTGCGGGCAAGGCTTTGTTTTCCACCCGTTCTTGTCCGAGCTGGTCTGTGTGCTGAGGGGTGAGTTGGCCAGACGGTTACACCAGATGGAGCTTGGCTGGATATTCAGGCTCGCGTATCCAGCACGGACGTTACTCAGCTCTTCATTGGCATCTACGAATCCTCAGACTTTGCTCGGATTGAAGAGGCCTATGCAAAGCGACCTGGTGAGACTGTTTCCAGAGCCATTGCATGGGCGACTGACAGGGGCCGCACTCGCTTATGACCGGGCATCGGCGAGCTCAGTCGGCAGGTTAATAAGTGGATAACAGCAAAGATGACAACTGCTCAGGTCAGCGAACGAGTTGTCCATCGTTCTACTCCTCCTGTTTCATGCCGATTCGCTGGCTCATCTCTGAAGTGATGAGTTGCTTAGTTCTGGCCATGCCTGCCCAAGGATCATCGCCGGCAAGCTCATCCAGGCGCTCCTGAAGGTTGGTGATGTTCCACCTCGCTGCGGACTTGAGCTCGACGATCTCTTCTCGGTAAATCGGGACAGATACAGGTAGTCCTTCACGGGCTCGGGCCGCATAAACATTGACCGTCGTCGAGCCTTTAGCGTTTCGTAGGTAATCGATGAAGATCTTACCGATGCGGTTCTTCGGGCCAAGCACAGCGGAAAAGCGATCAGGGATGAGCTTGGCGATGTACCTCACCACAGTCTGGCTGAACGACTTCACCTCTTCCCATGAAGCCTTCGGCGTAAGCGGCACCATGATGTGGATACCCTTGCCACCGCTGGTTTTCAGGAACGACTGCAACCCCAGCTCATCCAACACCACTAGGGTCAGTTGTGTCGCCTCGACCATCGCCTTCCAGGGCAAAGCAGGATCTGGGTCGAGATCGAGTACGAAGCGATCTGGCTGATCAATGTGAGCTGTCGTGCCGTTCCAAGAATGCAGTTCGATGGTGCTCATCTGCACGGCGCCGACCAAGGCCTCGACGCTATCGATCACCATGCCTACTTTGCCTGCTTCAGCTTTCGGTACGGTCGTGATATTGGGTATTGCCAAGCGCTCAGCATTCTTCTGGAAGAACAGTTCGCCAGTGATGCCCTCAGGCGCTCGCACGAGCGCAACGGGCCGATCTTTGAGGTGAGGCAGGAGCCAAGATGAGACCTGGGCATAGTATTCGGCCAGATCGCGCTTCGTGAGGCCACTACTGGGGTCGATGACTCGCTCGGGGTGCGTAATCCTAACCTTACTGCTTGTTGGCTTGGTCGCCTCCGCCTTGGCAGATGTCGCCTTTTTTGGCGCGGGCGCCGGCTTCTCTTCCGTGATGTCTTTGGCGGGTTTGTCAGTGCGGAGGCCATGGAAGACGGCGTGCCGCACCACCCCATCTGAGGTAATCTCAGCGAACATGACCTCAGCCAGGAGCTCCGGCTTTAACCAGTGGATGCCCTTGATGTCGACACCCTTTGGCGGATTCGCCACCGGCACCTCCTTCTGCTCCAAGGGCTGCAGCTTCTTCAAGATGGTGGAGAGGGTCGACTCGGTGAACCCGGTGCCAACCTTGCCGGCGTACCGAAGCTCTCCGCTGTCCTTTTCAGTCAGGGCCAGCACCAGTGCCCCAAAGCCGCTTCGAGCACCCTTAGGATCGGTGTAGCCAACGATCACGAACTCCTGGCGATGCTTACACTTCAACTTGATCCAAGAGTCGCTGCGCCTCGATACGTAGGGGCTACCGGAGCGCTTCCCAATCAGGCCCTCCATCTTCATCTGGCACGCGCTGTTCATGAGTGCGTCCACGTCTTCGGTGAAGTCGTCGGAGAATCGGAGCAAGGGATTTTCGTTGCTGTCCATGATGTCCTTGAGAGCAGCTCGTCGCTGCTCTACAGGCACCAGGCGAAGGTCGGCGCCGTTGAGGTATGGAAGGTCAAACAGGTAGTAGATGATGCCCTGACTCTTGCCCGCGTCGAACGCGTTCTGCAGCAGCTGGAAATCGGGCACGCCGTCAGCATTCGGTACGATGATCTCGCCATCCAGCCAGGCGCTTTCCAGGCCAAGCTCCTTGATGGCTGCGGCCTGCTTCGGCAGCTTATCAGTCCAGTCATGACCATTGCGGGTGAACAGGCGCACGTCCTCAGCTTCGACTCGGCAGAGCATCCGATAGCCATCGAACTTGATCTCAAAGCGCCATTCACTTCCCTGGGGACTCGACTCGACGAGCGTGGCCAACTGCGGTGCGAGCTTCTCTGGAAGGTCTGCCGGCACGGCATGAGCCGTTCGAAGCGGCTCTGCTTTAGCTGCTGAATCAACGGACGCTGATGACTTGGATTTACCTCGTTTCTTGGGGATGAGGATACGGTCGCTTAGCACGCTGTTCGGTTGTTCCGCCACTACATCGAAGTCAGCCAGCGTTTTAGCCGACTCGTCCTGATGCTTGATGAGGAACCACTGCTCCTGCTTACCCTCGATGTTGGTTCGAACCAGGCTCCACAGGCCGGACAGCTTCTCCCCCTGAAGCTGAAATTTCAGGCGTCCCTTCTTATACGCCTCAGCTGGATCGCCTTGAGGAAGCCAGATACCACGATCCCAGACGATCACATCACCAGCACCGTAATGGCCTTCGGGAATGGTGCCTTCGAACGAGGCATAGTCCAGCGGGTGATCCTCCACGTGCACCGACAACCGCTTCACCTTCGGATCGAGGCAGGGCCCTTTGGGGATCGCCCAACTCTTCAACGTACCATCGAGCTCCAGGCGGAAGTCGTAATGCAACCGTGTGGCGTCATGCTTCTGTACGCAAAACTGGAGAGCCTGAATCGTCCGCGTCGACTGTTTACGAATTCCAGAAGGCTCAGGTGATGCGTCGAAATCTCGCATCCGGTTGTACTTTTCAAGGCTGGAGCCATTGGCATTGGTTGGTGCATCGGGCTCGATGACGGCCTTGTCCAAAATCATTTCAACTAGCTTGTCCAGGGTTTTGCGCTGAGCCTTTGCTTCAGCACTGAGGATCTGTACAGCCATGGTTTCGCGAAGATCCGGGAGTGCTTCGCCAGCTTCCAAAGCCTCCGCTTCTGTCAGCGCTCGTACCTGCGCAAGCACCTTGGGATGTGAGGCCGCGAACACCATGAATGCCAACATCGTGTCGTCCATCGCCAGGCTCCTCGTTTAATTGGCCTGCCCTTCTCGCAATGACTCAGATGGTTGGATACCTGCCTGATCAGGAATGTTCAGCTTGAAAGGGGGGCGTCGAGAATGTGTTTTAAGTACCACCGGACTTGTTGGTCTGAACTTTGCCATCTGTCATGGCTTCCCCTGCATACCGATCACGCAAATACACGGCTGCAGGAGCTGACGTTTATGAGAGCACTGACCTACCACGGAGCACACGACGTCAGGGTCGATAACGTTCCTGATCCCATCATCGAGCAAGAAGACGACATCATCCTCAGGGTCACCGCGACAGCTATTTGCGGCTCCGACTTGCACCTCTACCGAGGCAAAATCCCAGAAACCGAAGCCGGCGATATCTTCGGCCACGAGTTCATGGGCATCGTCGAGGACACCGGGAATGCAGTCACTGATCTCCAGATCGGCGACCGCGTGGTGATTCCCTTTGTGATCGCTTGCGGCAGCTGCTTCTTCTGTCAGCACGATCTGTTCGCTGCCTGCGAAACCACCAACACAGGTCGTGGCTCGATCATCAACAAGAAGGGCATTCCCCCGGGCGCCGCGCTGTTCGGATACAGCCATCTCTATGGCGGTATCCCTGGCGGCCAAGCGGATTACGTGAGGGTGCCCAAGGGTAACGTCGGCCCGTTCAGAGTGCCCACCGACCTGGCCGATGACAAGGTGCTGTTCCTCTCGGACATTCTGCCCACCGCTTGGCAGGCGGTCATCAATGCCGAGATTGGCCAGGGTTCATCGCTGGCGATCTACGGTGCCGGGCCGGTGGGCTTGCTGAGCGCCGCCTGTGCGCGAATGCTCGGGGCACAAACCATCTTCATGGTCGATGACAACGACTACCGCCTGGCCTACGCCCGCGAGGCTTACGGCGTCATACCGATCAATTTCGAGCAGGACGACGATCCAGCCGACAGCATCATCCGTCAGACACCAGGCATGCGCGGGGTCGATGCGGTGATCGACGCGGTAGGGTTCGAGGCCAAGGGCAGCACCGCCGAAACGGTGATGACGGCCCTGAAGATTGAAGGCAGCAGTGGCAAAGCATTGCGCCAGAGCATTGCTGCCGTGCGGCGTGGCGGCATCGTGAGTGTCCCCGGAGTATACGCGGGCTTCATTCACGGGTTCATGTTCGGCGACGCGTTCGACAAGGGCCTTACCTTCAAGATGGGCCAAACCCACGTTCAGAAATATCTACCTGAGCTGCTGGAACACATCGAAGCAGGACGTCTACAACCGGAATTGATCGTCACACACCGCTTAGCCCTCGAAGAGGCAGCCATGGGCTACAAGATGTTCGATCAGAAGCAGGACAACTGCCGAAAGGTCATCCTCGTGCCAGGCGCGGCAGCGGGCACCTTGGGCCCTGACTTCGTGTAAAGGAGACAAGCACATGAACGGTCTCGCCAGCTACTTCTGGATTGCCGTGGCAGCAATCCTTTTACTCATCGATCTGTGGGCCATCGTCAGCGTCTTCCGGAGCGACAAGTCAGATGCAGTCAAAGCGGCCTGGGCCCTGCTGATCGTCGCGCTACCACTGGTTGGCCTGGGGATCTGGGGCGTTGCTGGCCCACGCGGCATCAAGCGAGGTACCGGGCCCACTTCCGACGAGCACAGCAAAGGCTGACATTTCCCAGCGCCACTTACAGGGGTTTCAACATGATCGATCAAGCGACAGGCATGAAATCAGGCGAACGCTATCGCGTGGAAAACGTGGAGCGCGCTCATCAGTTCCCCGGCTTCTTTCAAGACGGGAAGTATTATCTCGGCCCTGAGCTTCTTACCGCCGTGGGCTGGCTCGAAGGTACGCGCTTCATCTACGACAGCCTGAATGCCGAAGGTGAGCCCGTATTTCCAAACCGGGAGGCAGGCACGGTCGAAGGGCTGACGTTGATTCTGGTCGACGGCACCTCCCTTGAGCTCTCGCGGATCGAGGCCAGCGACCCCATTGCACCCCTTGACCCCAGCGCCTCGGCTGCGAAACGAGAAGCGCCTGACCGTGGCGCTCCGCTCAAAGGGCCTCTGTGCGGCAAGGTCGTGGTCATCACTGGCGCTTCCAGCGGTATAGGTCGAGCCGCCGCCCATGCCTTTGCATGCAAAGGTGCTCGCCTGGTACTCGCCGCACGCGATGAAGAGGCGTTGTTCGACGTCCTCGATGAATGCACCGATTGCGGTACGGATGCCATAGCGATCACGACCGACGTCACCCACAGCGACCAGGTTCAAGCGCTGGCCGCTCAGGCTGCAGACTTTGGCCAAGGACGGATCGATATCTGGGTCAACAATGCGGGGGTCGGCGCGGTCGGCAACTTTGAAGAAACGCCGTTGGAGGCGCACGAGCAGGTCATCCAGACCGACCTGATCGGTTACCTGCGAGGTGCCTACGTCGCCCTTCCCCTCTTCAAGGCGCAGGGTAGCGGCATTCTGATCAACACGCTGTCGCTGGGCAGCTGGGTGGCTCAACCCTATGCAGCCGCTTATTCAGCGAGCAAGTTCGGCTTACGTGGGCTGACCGAGGCGTTGCGGGGCGAATTGACTGAATTCCCCAACATCCACGTCTGCGATATCTATCCAGCAGTCATGGACACACCAGGCTTCCGAGACGGCGGCAACTACACCGGGCATGCACTGACACCGCCAGGCCCCGTATACGATCCCGAAATGGTGGCGAAGGCTATGGTGGCCTGCGCAATCTCGCCTCGTGCTCACACCACGGTTGGCGCTGCGGCGCGCCTCGCGCATTTGGCCAGCTACCTGATACCAGGGCTGCCTCTGTTGTCAGGAAGGCTGTCGCGCTGGGGGATAAATCGCAGCCCCATAGCCGAAACATCGTCAGGCAACCTCTTTGAGCCTCCGAGTGGCAGGAGGGGTATCGACGGAGGTTGGAGGAAGCCAAAAGATAAAACGCCCCTGCTGATCGGCGCAGCGGCGCTGGGAATCCTTGTGGGTTTTAGCCTCACACATTCACGACGCAGGGATAGATAGAGAAGGTCTGCTTACAGAGGAATGAGCGTGGTTTCATTGCGAGATCACGTTCGATCCCTACTTTGCTAACGAGCTCGTGGGATTAACATGGCGATAGTCCTCCCCTGCTACCGCTCTCAGGTAAGCAGCGTCAGCCTCCAGACGAAGATCGCGCCATTCCTGCCAGCAGATAATCCCTCGACGATCCATCTCATCGGCCTGGCGAAGCAGTTCCTCGTGATAGTCGTCAGGCGAGTCCATGCGCAATGCCCTGTCTTTAAGTACCCGATACCAAACCGCCAAACAATTGAGCTTCAGCAATTGGGCGGCAGACAGGTTTTTCTCGAGCGTTCGCATCAGGAGGCCTCATACGCTGATGGAGGGTTGAGTCATCCTTGCTCCCAGAGGTTCAGCAGAGCGGTGTCAGCGGCATGGATGCGTCCCGAGGATCGCCCCCGCTATAGATCCGCTCACGGATGCGAATTGATGGTACTGACTCAAGTTGGAGTGAATTTCTTGAACGCTCGCGATGTCGTAGTGATGGCGCGCTGCTACGTCTTGCTGGAAGTAAGCAAGCAGACCTGGATGTCCCTCCCGTCCTGCAGCCGCATATCCGAGTACCCGTATGAAAGAGCTGCTTTCCGCTGCGAAGATAATTCGCCCAACTGTTCTTATCGTTGAGGACGAACCCATGATTCGAGAGCTTTTGACCTTGTACCTGGAAGAATGGGGGGCCATGGTGACAGCGGTGGCGACTGCCGATGACGGCAATGAGGCGTTGAGGAAGCAAGATTGGACGCTGCTGATAACGGATGTACAAACGCCCGGTTTACTCAATGGGGTTGATCTTGCCTGCATGGCAAGCCAGCAAAAACCTCAGACGCGCATCATTGTCATGAGCGGATACTACGAATTTGCAGGGAGAGTGTTGCCGCCAGGTGCGGAGTTCCTTCCTAAGCCGTGGCCAATCACCCAGCTCCAAGAACTGCTTTGCGCTCAGCTTAACCACGCCGAGGGGGCTGGAAGGTCGGCGTCTGCAAAGCTTGATCCTTTCCAAACGTTCGCGAACAAAGCTTAAGGACACCACACACGCCTGCACCGGTTCTTTCGCGCAACCTGTCGGCCTCGGCTAAAACCCTCGGAGTAAACACCCCGCGCCCCGACGTCCGAGTTGAACACAGACTTTCCTGTGTGACGACATGAGGTGAAAGATCATGGCTAACAACCAAACCCATCGTGGCCATCAAGGTGGTACTGCTCAGAACAATCCTGGCAATTTTGCCAATGATCGCGAGAAAGCGTCGGAGGCAGGTCGCAAAGGCGGGCAGAGTTCAGGCGGCAATTTTGCCAACGACCGTGAGCGTGCCTCCGAGGCAGGCCGTAAAGGCGGGCAAAGCAGCCACGGCGGCGGTCGCGGTAGCGAAAACCGCTAACTGGCGGTGATTCAGTGCCAGGGCAATAGCTGCCCTGGCACCTTTCTGTTGAATAGCCATCAGGAAACCCTCTCCTTCCACGCTTCGTATCTGGCAAGTAGCGGCTGAACGCTCAATCCATGTAGCAGAATGCTCAACGCCACCACTGACAGCACCAGGTTGATGCTCTGCGCGGCCAAGGCGGGAAGCAGCCCATGATTGAGGGCATAGAACAGGTAGTAGAAGCTGCCGATACCTCGGATGCCAAACCAACCCAAAAGCCCTCGCTGCCGGACATTAAGCATTCCCCTAACCGGAAACAGGAGGACGCTCAAGGGTCGCATCAGCAGGAACAGCGCTCCGGCGACCGGCAATGCCCGCCAGACCCAATGCTCAATCAGCACTACCCCTAGCATGGTGACGAGGAAAACTTCCATTGCCCGTTCGATCAAGCTGCCGAATGCCAACATGTCACCCAACATGATCCCCGCAGCCACCTGCGAGTCATCGAGCCCTTCCACATCACCTTTGACAGCCTGCTCCGGCGCGACATGCTGGTGTCCTACCACAGGCTGTACCAGATGTTCTGCAGCTGGATCTTCGGGGCTATTTGAGGTCTGAACCTCGGCCTGGCGCAAACCGAGGCCCGCAGCGAAAACCGCGAGAAACCCATAGGCCTGAATAGTCTCGGCGCTCACATAAGCCAGCGCGATCAGGGCAAGGGCGAGATAGTCGTTGGGCGACACGGTGCTGTCGTCATTGCGCAAACGCAAGAAAAGCGTGAACTTGCCCAAGCCACGCCCCATCCAGTAGCCCAGCAGCAGACCTGCAGTGACTGCCCACAGCATGTCCTTGAGGAGCCAGCTAGAGAACCAGGCTTGCCCGGTATCCTGTTGCAGGAACAGGCCGAGGATGACGAAGGGAAAAGCCACTCCATCGTTAAGCCCTGCCTCACCGGACAGGCTGAAACGGACAGGATCATCGTCCTGGGCATCAACCACCTGTACCAGGGTTGCCAGCACCGGGTCTGTGGGTGCCAGGATAGCTCCAATCAGAACGGACACTCCCCACCCCAGGCTGAGGCCGTAATGCAGCACCAGCGTTACCCCACCGATGCAGAGCAACATCACCGGCCCCGCCAGATAGAAAGCGCTCAACCAGCTGCGGTTGCGCAAGGGCAAGCGCAACTTCAGGCCACTGAAGAACAGCGAAAACAACACCGCGACTTCGGTGAGGTGCTCCATCCAGCCACTCGACTTGCTCAAGTCGAGCTGTAGGAAACCCAGGCCCGATGTTCCCAGAGCCATACCTAACCCAAGGCACACAACGGATGTTGTAACGGGAATCCAGCGCAGGTACGAGGATGAAAGCGAGAGCAGCAGGAGCACTGCACCCAGCATGGCGAACCAGACGATGAAGGTCATCTGCGCAGAAGCCTTGGGAGAATTTTCGATTACTTTTTGACTTTCTGGCTAAACACGTCGTTCCGCTGCACTTATTGCGTTCGTCCATCATCACGGCGAAATGTAAAAAAAGATTTCAGCGCTCCTCTGCTGTCAAAACCGATAGGTCGCATTGGAGTTACCGTCATGAAATTCGCCCAGTTCTGCCAATGGCTCGCCAACCACGCCGGTAAGCCGAGCACCTTCTTGATCGCCGTGGTGTTGATTGCCATGTGGGCTGCATCAGGCCCCTGGTTTCACTACAACGACACGTGGCAACTCATCGTTAATACGTCGACCACCATTATCACATTCCTGATGGTTTTCCTGATCCAGAATACCCAGAACCGGGACAACGACATCATCCACGTGAAGCTCGACGAGCTTATCCGTGCTACGAAATCAGCAGAGCAGTCGGTGCTCGATCTTGAAGCGCTCGACAATCGAGAGATCCATAAACTTCGCAAGGAATATCAGGCGATGGGCAGCCACTGCGAGACGCCCCACCAAATGTCTAGCGAGCAGCGGGCGGACGATGCAGATCGAGACAACCTGCAGCGCTAAAGAGCGTTATGGTCGGACGATGCGGGCAGAGCTGGCGGAACACTTGCAGAGCTGAGCGCCTGGTTGATAGCTTCAGCGAGCTCGTCAATTGACCATGGTTTGAACAGGTAAGTGACAGGTGGGGTGACCTGCGATGGATCAAGCTGGTAACCAGAGGTCAGGATGGCGGGCAGCCCAGGCCACCTTTCGTGGGCCATGGAGATGAACTCCATGCCTTTGATACTTCCAGGAACACCGTGATCGACAACGATCAACGAACAGTCGCTCTTGAGCGCCATCAAGTGAATCAAGGCGTCTTCGGCGTTATCGAACGTATCGCACGCAGCGCCCAACTCAATCAGGATATCCACCAGCAGGGTTTGAAGCGTTGGATCATCTTCCACGACAACTACTGTCTTCCCTAACAGCGACAAACCCTCGATGTCGAGCTTCATCACCCTCTCCAGTCCATAATTGATTTTTCGAGTGTTCCACTCATCTGGACGCGTGTCGACGGAGGCTAATGGCCATTATTCGCTCAATGGCTGCCAGACACAGACAAATAGACAAGTGCTTCTCGCATGAAAATCTCCACCGTCTTAGGGCCTATACCCTCGAAGCTTAGCAGCCAGCGCTTGAAGCCCTCACAACCTGGATCGTCCCGCAGCGCCTCAAGTTGAACATCCAATTCCGCGTCGGCCTTCTTACCAAGGGCATGCAATCGTCGGGCAGTGGATTCATCGTATCGCGCATACCCAGCCTGCCCGAGCAGCCTCACAAGGGTCGCATGTGTAGCCTGCGAAAGCTTATACGGCGTATCTAGTCCCTGCTCATCGGCAAGCATCCGGTATGCCCTCATGGCGACTGTAGATCGGATGCGCTTGCCCATGAGAAAGCTGGCCAGCAACCACCTGAACACTCCCCCGACATCCGTCACTTCGATGCCGAGGTCAGAGGCAGTTACGGTCTTCAACCTTCACTACGGCGCGGGTCAGCAGATCGGGGGTAGGTGCGCTCCTCTTCGATAGTGCCATCCGCCTTATGGATCTTCACCGATGCCGTCTTGCCATCGAAGAAATCTGCGAGGGCGCTGACCAATTCATGCTTAGTCGCCGCTCGCTTGGAGGCGCGTTCAGCACCGGCTTTCTTCAATTCCCATCCATTTGCTGTAGGGCTGAGGTGGTAGTTGTCCATCGTGTGCTCCTCCTAGCTTAAAGGGATTGGCCGTCATCCTCGATGTCTTCCTCTGCCTCGGCTGCCTCAGTGGCATCAGCGTCATTCAAAGGAGGCGACGTGGGCTTTTCCGGATCATTAATGAAAGGTAAGTCGCTTGGGCCTTTCTCTTCAGAGCCTTCGGTTTTAGGCTGCATGGCAACACCTCCAGGCACGTTGACGGAATGCAGGTCTCAGGCCCCTTAGGTAGCACCTGAGAATTTGCCGACATCGATAGGTTGCGGAACGAATTCGGGGCCCTCGCCAGCCACCCTCCACTTCACCTTGGCAACGCCATAACGCTCAGCCATCGGGCGACTGACCAGCTTGATGTTCTGCTGACTGAATCGCGGGATGATGCCAACACCGGCATCGCAACTGGCCCAGTGCCACGCGACGCCGTTGTCCATCTTCTCCAGACGGATGATGAATGTCCGAGGCTCACCGTGAAGCTCGTACTCAATGACATAGAGTTGCTGTCCGACCACCAGAATTCCCTCCCTAGCTCATGCGATATTGAGCAAGCACGGGAGAAAAAAATTCCATCGAAATCGCTTGTGGGTAAGGCATGCTTGCGATTCGGGCTATGTGTCTTGTGTACCTGTAAGGAATTCGAACAAGGTCTCAGCGCAGCCCGTAATCCCCCCCAGAAGCACCATCTCGAAGCCATGGGTATTTTCGGTCGGTATCGCAATGCAACCGGCCCGGGCATCGATCCCCGCACTCAATACCGCACTTGCATCCGACGCAAAATCGACGAGCAATGCCGCCTGCGGCTCATAACCGGCCTTTCGGCCAGCGGCGATCAGGCCCTGCACCACGGTGCGGCTGTAGTATCCCTTCTGGTCGCCGGTATTGATGATCGGGTTGGCCGAAAGCTCCGTGCCATATTCCTCAAGTACAGGGCCGACCTCGACCGCGATTGTGGTGTCGCCGGGCAGCCGGGAAGCTGCGTACATGGCGCCGGCATTCCACTCTTCCTCCAGCGTCGTAAGCACGAACCAGACGTCCTGCTTCAGTTTTTCTCGCCGTTCGTTCAGCAGCTTCGCGCAGAGAATGACAGCGCTCAGCGGAGCTCGGTCGTCGAGGAAGTGAGCCGCAATACAGTCATGTACCTTGAAAGGCTTACGCCAGTGCTGGCTGAGCACGACTCGAGTACCAGGCCGAACGCCCAGCTCCTGAAGTTCCGACTTGCTCTTGCGCGTGACGATGTAGACATCTTTCCACTGAACATTGCCTGCCAGCACGTCTCTTCCATTCGAAGTCCGACCGCTGTTGTGCATTGAGCCGTAGGATAAAACACCAGGCAGGATGTGTTCATCGCCCAGGATATCGACAGGGCAGACGCCGAAGCTTATCGGTTGTGAACCCCCTAGAGCGAGCACCTCCAGGGTGCCGTTCTCCAGCACATTCTTGACGATCATCGCGATCTCATCGAGGTGGGCCATAACGCGTATGGCTGCCTCTGGGCTACCAGCGCGGCCACCACGAATGACCCCCACCACGTTGCCAGCAGGGTCGATGTGCGTGTCATCACAGAATAGGCGCAGCTCGCGCAGACAAATGGCCCGTACTTCATCTTCTTTTCCGCCCGGCCCTCGGGCATTAAGGAGCTCGGTCAGTACTGCCTCAATCTTCAAAACGTTACCTCCATGTTTGCACGCAAACGTGTTCAGGCCAGCTGAATGTAAACCGAGTAGCTACCCAATAACACCCAGAACACCAGAAAGATCCATGGCGTCCGTAGCGAGAACAGCAATGACTTTCGATGCCCTGCACGCGAGGTTTCCGCCTCACAGAACAGCGGCGACTCGTCGTAAGCCAACCCCATCAACGGCTCGCTGCGCAGCAGATGGCTCTGCTTGAGCTGCCAGTGATCGATGATGTTGTATGCCGCCCGGATGCCAGGCCAGGCGTTGAGCGAGCTCAGCACCCCGAGCAAGGCGAGGAAAGCGGGTACGATCAGGGTGAACATCTCGCCCCATCCTTGATTGAGGTTCCCCATGGAGGAGACGAAGGCGATGACCAGGAACGACTGGGCCGCTAGGTACGCATCCGTGCGGTTGGCCAGGATGCTGGTTTCGTACTGGATCTCACGCCGGTAAAAATCCAGGCGCTCCTTGGGAGAGCCAAACATCCTGGCATTGTGCTCGCTGATCTCGTGCTCAGGGGTCGCGGGGGTAATGATTCGAGGCACTCGCTACTCCGGGAATTGGGCTCCGAGCGAAGAGATGAGCCTGGAGCTGAGTTCGGTAGAACAGGCGATGGGGCATGGAATTCAATTGAATTGATATCCCGCACCGCTCGTCGTACCAACCGCAGATTGAAACCAACACGAGCAGGTCGGGCCTTTCGAACCGGTATGAACGTTCTCAACTGCAGGAGCTTCTACCATGCGAGACTTCCCTACCCCGCCCTTCCCTTCGCAGCCTCAAGATGTCCCCGGCTCACAGCGCAGGATGGAGCCCTACCCGGATTGTGGCGAGCAGTCGTATACCGGCCACAATCGACTCGAAGGCAAGATTGCACTCATCACCGGAGCAGACAGCGGCATCGGGCGGGCAGTCGCGATTGCCTATGCCCGTGAAGGCGCCGACGTCGCCATCGCTTATCTGAATGAGCATGAAGACGCGCAAGAAACCGCGCGCTGGGTTGAGTCCGCAGGCCGTCAATGCCTGCTGTTGCCCGGAGACCTGGCGCAGAAACAGCACTGCTACGACATCGTCGAAAAGACAGTCACCCAGTTCGGGCGTATCGACATCTTGGTCAACAACGCGGCGTTCCAGATGTCCCACGAGACCTTGGAAGAAATCGACGATGACGAATGGGTGAAGACCTTCGATACCAACATCACCGCCATCTTCAGGATCTGCCAGGCGGCTCTGCCTTCCATGCCCAAGGGAAGCTCAATCATCAATACGAGCTCGGTCAATTCCGATGATCCATCTCCCAGCCTGCTGGCCTATGCCACGACCAAAGGAGCCATTGCCAACTTCACTGCTGGCTTGGCTCAGTTGCTAGCCAAGAAAGGCATCAGGGTCAACAGCGTCGCGCCAGGCCCTATCTGGACGCCTTTGATTCCCGCAACCATGCCGGACGAGGCCGTCAAGAACTTTGGTTCCAGCTACCCGATGGGGCGCCCGGGGCAGCCGGTCGAAGTCGCGCCGATCTACGTGCTGCTGGGCTCCGACGAGGCCAGCTACATCAGTGGCTCACGTTACGCAGTGACTGGCGGTAAACCGATCCTTTAGCGAAAAGAGGCTCGCCGAGTAGGCGAGCCTCAAACCCTTTTCGTGGGCAGTTTCAGCGTTTTTGCTGATCGTGATCACGGGCCGTTTTTTGCGCCGTGGAGTCGTGGGCTGTCCCCGTTGATCCGTCCGGACGATGAGCATCGTTGTCTCGCTCCTCTTCCCCATGCGGCCTCGTCTGCGCACCTGCCTTTTGCCTATCGCTCTCTTTCTTCATCATGCTCTCCTACCTTGTCTTTGAATAAAAAGAAGCCAATGTACGAGGGAAAGTTCAGGTCAGGTTCACTCCTCGAGATAGCCGGGCATTAGATGCGATGAACCAAATACCCGAGCATCGCGTCCACCGCAAAACAAGCGAGTCGACTCTGAAATGGAAAACGACCCTGTACTAGCCGCTCTCGGCTACCTCAAAAACAACAAACTGATTTTGAGCACAGCAGAATCGTGCACTGCGGGCTGCCTTGTGGCTTTGTTGGCGGCGGTACCGGGTACCGGAGAGGTGCTGGAAAGCGGCTATGTTGTCTACTCGCCCAGCGCCAAGAAGCGCTTGCTGGGCGTCAGCGCCGAAACCATCGAACGATATGGCCTGACCAGCGAAGCAGTAGCTTGGGAAATGGCCCTTGGCGCCTTGAGAGACAGCGATGCGAACGTGGTGATCGCCACCACCGGGATAGCCGGGCCGGCACCCGAATCCGGGATACCACCGGGGACGATGTGCTTTGCGTGGGCTTTCGCCGGCGAGCCAATTGCCGTGTTCACGCGCACTCAGCGTTTCTTCGGCGAGCGATCTGAAGTTATGCGCCAAGGCGCCCTTTTCGGGTTGACCCGGCTTTCCCACTATCACCAGCGCTGGTTACGCGGCGAGCGCGCCTGAGGGCTGTGATCATGTCGGAAGATGAACTGCTATCCAGGCGTCACCCTGTTCATGAAGATATACCGATGCAGCAGCGCGTCTGGCGCTTCGAGCGCGTGGGCTGGTACGTGCTCGTGGCCATCGTATTGCTTGCCTTGGCAGGCCTGTTCGGTAATGGCCCGTTGAGCGATGCCGAGGTGGTGAGCCAGGATGGCCGGGTACGGGTTGAGTACCAGCGCCTCAGCCGAAGCGGCACGACAGACAGTCTATTCATCACCGTTCAGGGTATCCCTGGTCAGCCGGTGGAAGTGCAAATCGAGGGATCATTGCTCCGTGACGCCAGTATCGAGACGTTGCAACCGGAGCCACAACAGTCGATGTCGCATGGCCAGGCCCTGCTGTTCCAATTGGGTACTAAAGAAGATGGGGTCGCCACCTTGTACTTGACCCTTCGAAGTGAGCACGTAGGCACTCTGGAAGGCAGCGTCAGGGCTGGCCCTGAAAGCGTCGTTCACTTCTCCACATTTCTTTACCCCTAGGAGTGCGTCATGGATTCGATCCTCCGCGCAGCCGGAATGTATGTCGCCCTCATGCTGCTGTTTCGCGTGGCCGGGCGGCGCTCGCTGGCCGATTTGACGACCTTCGACTTCGTGTTGTTGCTGATCATCGGGGAAGCCACCCAGCAGGCGCTTCTGGGTGACGATTTTTCATTCACCAATGCCATGCTGGTGATCGCCACGCTGATCGTACTGGACGTCGGCCTTTCACTCGCAAAGCTGAACTCCAAGCCCTTGGCCCGACTTCTGGACGGGCACGCTACCCTGGTTGTTGAGAATGGGCGCTTTCTGCATCACCGCATGCGTCGGGCACGACTCACGGAGGACGATATCCTCGAGTCAGCACGAGACAGCCAAGGCATCGAAAAAATTGAGCAAGTGAAGTTCGCTATCGTCGAACGCAATGGAAAGATTTCAATCATTCCTGCCGAGTAAGACAACAGGCTGCCAGTGGTAGAACCCATGTCTGTTTAGAGTGCCAATATCGCCTGGCTATGGTCGATGGTAGGGATGGGCATCAGTTCGCGCCGAGATACCAGCCAGGCCCGCATCCGCTCGGTATCAAAAATCTGACCCTCTTCCATCATCACCAGTATGAGCGCTTGGGACATTCGGTAACAGCCGCATTGAGAACAGTGTCGCTCTTCCCAGCCACCGGTGCATTCAACGGACTCAGCTTGCCCCGCGCAAATCAGACAACTCATCTAAGCCCCCTTTTGTTCTTGTTCCCTGCAGGGTAAATGCGAGGCAACGAAGCTCCCTTGTATCTCGCTTTAAATGAGATATCCATGCCAATTCTAAATTCCCTCTATTTACGCAGCGCTCACATAAGACGAACCAGACGCCAGATAGCCCTGTCGGAATCAGAACACGTGATCTCGAAGGCATGCTGATGGAAAGAGAACCGGTAGAAGCTCAACAGGGTGCACCTCAACGAGATGAGGGCGGATGGTTGCCCTTGGAGCAGTATGGTGCGCTCGGCGATGGGCGTTCCGTGGCACTGATTGGCCTGGACGGTTCCATCGACTGGTGGTGTGTGCCGCACATGGATTCACCACCCCTATTCGACAAGCTGCTGGCCCCTGAAACAGGAGGCTTCTTTTCCATTACCCCTAGCGAGCCGTTCGTTGCTGAGCGCCGCTACTTAGCAGACAGCAACGTCCTTGAGACAATTTTCATCACCAGTCAGGGTCGTGCCCGGCTGACGGAATCCTTGAACAGCGGGCCAGCCGGACGCCTGCCTTGGGCCGAACTCGCCAGGCGCATTGAGTGTGTCGAGGGTGCGGTCGATTTCGAGTTAGCCATCGACTTCGGAACCCAAGCCGACACGGTAAGCCCCTACGTGGCGCCGAATGACAATGCCTGCGTTTTTCATGCGGGGCGAATACTCGGCATGTTCCTGCACGACCATCATGTGCACATCGAACGCAAAGACGACATGGGCGTCCGTGCTGTCCTTAGCCTTGCAGCAGGACAACGCTCAGTGGTCGCAATCATCGCAGGACGAGATGAGCCCCTGGTCGTACCCCCATTGGCCTTGATCGATGAACGCGTCGACGGCTCGCATCGGGAGTGGTGCCAGTGGTCGAAGGGGCTGGTCTACGACGGCCCGTACAAGACCCAGGTAGTCCGCAATGCGCTGGCCCTCAAGCTTCTGCTGTCCTCTCCAAGCGGCTCGATCATGGCGGCAGCGACCTCATCCCTTCCCGAACGGATTGGCGGCCGTAATAACTACGACTACCGCTTCTCCTGGATACGCGATGCCGGCTACACCATCGAAGCGTTTCTGGGCATCGGCGCACAGCCAGAAGCCAAGGCTGCATTCACTTGGCTACTGCGCCGGTTGGAGGAACATGGGCCACGGGTGTTTTATACCCTGGACGGTGCAATCGGTCATTGCGTGCGCCCGGTCGACCTGCCTGGCTATAAGAACTCCCCTCCAGTCGTTGGCAATGACGCCCGCGACCAACTTCAACACGGGGTGTTCGGCGATATCTTCGAAACAGCGCGATGCTTCATCGACAGCGGCAACATTCTTGATTCCCCGAGCGCCATGCTCCTCTCGGGCCTTGCCGACCAGTGCGCCGACTGTTGGCGTCAGCAGGATGCCGGTATATGGGAGTTGCCGGAAAAGCAGCATTACACGATGTCCAAGATCAGTTGCTGGCAAGCCTTGAGCCGGGCCATCGAACTGGCAGATGGTGGCCACCTTCCCACCACCTGCCGTGAACGCTGGGATCGCGAGCGACAGCGCATCCAGGCATGGATCGAGGCGCACTGCTGGAGCGAAGAACGCCAAGCCTATGTGTTCTATCCAGACAGCGAGCGACTGGACGCTTCACTGGCACTGGCCGTCAGGTTTGGCTACCCCAGCAAGGAACGTCTGCGGAGCACGCTGCAAGCCATTGATCATGATCTGGGGGCCGGCGCTTTCCATTATCGCTACACCGATGCACAGAAAGAGGAAGGTTGCTTCCTGGCCTGTACGTTCTGGCTTATCGAAGCCTGGGCCATTCTAGGTAACCAGGATCGCGCCGACGCCGCCTATGCAGATGCTTTGAAAGGGCTATCACACGGTGTAGGCATCTACTCGGAGATGATCGATCCGCAGACTGGACAGTATCTGGGCAACCTTCCGCAGGGCCTGACTCACCTGGCAGCCCTCAAGGCCGCAATGGCAATTGGTGGTTCCCATCCTGAACGATGACGCCAAACATCATCTGCGTTGAACCGTCTCGCTTGGCGGCTACTCAACCACAGGCAAGTTCTCCATTCTTTCAATCCGTGATGAGGTAACGCCATGAACGCTATCGACTTACTGATTCAAGACCACAAGCTGGTGAAGAGGCTGCTCGAAGAGCTGTCGACCACCAGCGAGCGAGCGGTGAAAAAGCGGGCCGATCTACTCCACAGGATCGAGCAGGAGCTGCAGATTCACACCGCGCTCGAAGAAGAAATTCTCTATCCGGCCATCAAGGAAGCGGGTGGCAAGGAAGAAGCGAAAATGTACTACGAGGCCAAGGAGGAACACCGGACTGTCGATTCCCTCGTCCTACCCGACCTCCTGCATACCGAAACCGGCACCGTCGAATTCGCCGGGAGAGTCAAGGTCATGAAAGAGTTGCTGGAGCATCACATCGAGGAAGAAGAAGGCGAGCTCTTCCCCACGGCGAAGAAGCTGCTCAGCAAGGACACCCTCGAGGAGCTTGGGCAAACAATGGAAATGCAGAAAAAGATGCTCAAAGGCGAGCGCCGAGCCGCTTAGTGGAGCCATCACCTGCCAGCTCTTTAGAAGCTGGCAGGTGATCAGCTTCAGATACCCATTATCAGTTGGAAGGTTTCATGGAATATTGGATTGGGTTACTCGAATGGCCCGCCATGGTGATGACCGTGCTGGCAGCTTGGTGCATCGGTTCGCGCCGTCCTGGTAGAAGGAAGGTAGGATTCTGCTGTTTCATCGCAAGCAACCTGCTGTGGGCTGTGTGGGGCTGGCAAGCACATGCCTGGGCTCTGATCATCCTACAGTTCTGCCTCTGCGCCATGAACCTGCGAGGGTGGCGCAAGAACACGCAACTGGAAATCGCCGGGTGATAACGCCCTGACAAGCCGGTGAAGGCTAGTTTAAAGCATGCAGGTCTCCCTTCTCGCCAAGCTTCCTTCCCTGGAAGCAGAGAGAGCGGATCACGCAGCAGGCTTGAGCACCACTTTCGTCCAGCCATCATCCCGCGCATCGAAGTGCTTGTATGCATCCGGGCCTTCGGCCAATCTCAAGCGATGAGAGATGATCTGCGAGGGCTTGGCGCGCCCATGATGGATGAGTTCTGCCAGGCGGCGATTGTAGGCCTTCACATTCGCCTGGCCTGTCCGGATCTGTTGGCCCTTGAACCAGAACGCACCGAAGTCGAAGGCCATTTTGCCCTCCTTCGCCAGTTCGTTTTTCGCTCCAGGATCTTCTGGCACGAACACACCCACCACGCCGATGCCGCCTGTGGCCTTGGTTGAAGCGACCAGGTTGTTCATGGTGAGGTAATTCGCTTCATGCCCATGCTTGTCGCAGCACTGGTAGCCCACGCACTCACAGCCCCGGTCGGTGCCTTTGCCATGGGTCAGGTTCATGATCTCTTCCACGGCCTTCTGCTCGACTGCGTTGATTGGGGTTGCCCCCAGCTGCGCGGCAAGTTGCAGACGATCCGGCTGGTTGTCGATGACGAACACCTGAGATGCGCCTTTGATGATTGCCGAATGAGCCGCCATCAGGCCGACAGGCCCTGCGCCGTAAATCGCAATGCTCTCACCAGGAAGTAGCCCGGCCAGTTCAGTTGCATGCCAACCGGTGGGAAAAATGTCCGAGAGCATGACGTAGTCGTCCTCACGCTCCTCGGCATCTTCCGGCAATACCAAGCAATTGAAATCGGCATACGGGACGCGCAGCAATTCGGCTTGACCGCCTTGATATGGCCCCATCTCTGCGAAACCATAAGCGGCGCCGGCAGCACCAGGATTGGCTGTAAGGCAGAATCCGGTGAGCCCCTTTTCACAGTTTTCGCAGAACCCGCAGCCGATATTGAACGGCAGGCAGACCCTGTCACCGACCTTGACCCGGTCAACCCCCTCACCGACTTCAATTACCTCACCGAGGTTCTCATGGCCAAATACACGTCCGACCTCAAACGAGGTACGGCCTTCGTACATGTGCAAGTCAGAACCGCAGATGTTGGTAGTGGTAATGCGCACCAACACATCCGTAGGTTTCTCGATTTTTGCGTCCGGTACATCCTTGACCGCGACGTCCCGTGGGCCGTTGTACACGATTGCTTTCATGCTGAACTCCCAAAATTAGGGGCGGCAGAAATCCGCCCTACTCTGTTCAGGCGAACTGGTGAGCCAATATGTTCAGCGAGGTAGCGGTGGGCTCAGACCGGTGGCGCTAAATGCTGTCGCTCCCATACTTATAGGAAGGCCCAGACCGGCAACGAGTGGTCAGCCGCCGATCTTGTTCCAATGTCAATGGCCGAGCCTCTCGACTCATGCTTTCTGCCAAGTTGACCCTGGCATATCAATGCTTAACCGAGGAATTCTCTCGCGCATCATGACTTGCCCAATCGCAGACCACATAGCGACTGCTCAGCGTTTGCACTACCAGATACCCATGGATCTCTTCAGAGGCCATGATTAAGGAGGTTCGAATAGGGTCACCATCATCGAACCGCTTCTCACGATCACAGAACACGATGCCCTTCAGAAAGAGCTCTCCGGAGCCGTATTCAACTGATGACAGAAAAGCTGTGATCTCCCAACCAAAATCGATCTGCATCGCTTTGGTCACGCTGCTGGGCATAGCAGCCAAAGGTGTGTCGACGATCTTGGATGAGGAAAGCGGTGTCCTGCGTCTGACCATGTGAAACCTCATGTGTTGGCGCCCCCTATCTCGCCAGCTTCGCTGCGAGAAGAACGGTAACTCTATGTGCCGGCGAGTAACAGGCGAATGAGTGTGCGCATGATAACCTCGGGCCAGGTTCAACCAAGGAGCGCCCTACTTGAGCAATCCACCTGTTTCTGGCTACTACGAAACTCTTCTGAAAGCTCCTGTCTTCTCCGCCGACCCCATCGGTCGCCGGCAGAGTCAGCGCTGGCAACTGATCGTTCATGACATCCACCACAGCACCTCTGTAGATGATCTGCGTGAAGCTCGGGGCAAAGCTGAAGGCTACATTCGAGGACTTGTAGATGCTGGACACCTCTCCCACGACCGTATCCGGGATTACACAATCCTGAGTAGCATTCACCGACGTCGAACACTGCTGTCGGAAGCCTGATCGAAGCATCGTTCATCCAGCGCACGGAGGCGTCTGGCTACGTTGTTTGAATCATCTCCGCAATGAGCGCTCGTAAGCTCGCCCTTCCCAATCCCCGCTTGAACGACGTCAGTACAAACCGTCCCTTCTCCGTCGTGATCACCCAGTAACGCCCTACCTTCTTCAGATGATCGATGCGGGACGTCTGCAGAATGTGCCCATCCGCGCGTTGCTCAAACTGCCCTGGCTCGGTGTGACCGAAAACGATGCCGACCGCGCACTCCGAAGAAATGAAGACATCGCTCAAGTAGGCGGTGACAGGTGGCGAGTACCTGTAAGCCATCGCTCTCATGATCCGCTTGAGCTGGAAATCCGACAGGCTCTTGCAGTGGTACTCAATGTTGATCTCAGCTGACATCAGCTCTTCCTTTTTCAAATCTGACATTGTCCGCACCTGCAGGCGCACCCTGTCAAACCTCTATGGTGAAGTCCGGCGAAAAACCAGTGCGCTCTCCTGGATAGCCTCGCGGATTGGAGATAACCCGGCAGCCCGAGACGATAGTGTCGACTACATAGTGCGTATGACCGAAAATCCAAACGTCAGCCAAGGCAACTAGTTCGTGCCATTCATTGAAGTAGGCGGCCCCCAGATGACCTTCGTGGCCATTACCCGCGACCTCTCGGATTGGGCAGTGATGAGTGATAACCACGGTCTTCCCTACGAAATCCTTCGCGAGCTCAGTCATCAGAAAATCACGAGTGGTGATGTTTCGAGCGATGAGGTCGGCAGGTCGAAGCTTGCTGTAGCCCTCTCCGATGCGGATACGCTTGAAGTCGTTCATCCATTCCGCGCACACCCTCATTGCTACCCTGTAGTCCCCGGTCGCGGTGAAGTCTGTCCAGGCCGTTGCTACCAAAAACCTGGTGTCGCCAATGATCAGGGACTGGTTCTCCAGGATGTGTACACGTTCTGCAGCCGCATCGCGCATCTTGGTCAGCGTGCGGTCGATGTGGCCTTTGTAGAACTCGTGGTTGCCACAGACGTAGATCACCGGACAGTTGAAGGTGTCGTTGGCCCAGGTCACTCCGCGACTACGCACCGAGATGTCGCCAGCCAGCACCACCAAATCGCACTCCGTCGCAGGAGGCTGGAAGTCCGCGAACTCCAGATGGAGATCTGAGTAGATCAAAATTTTCATCGAGTCAGCAGAGTCCTGTACGAGGGCTGATCGTGTCTCCGGTGACTCCATGGAGGCCCGGCTACTGATAGTTACTTGAGGGTGCCCGGAAGCGCTGGATAAGAGCAGCGGTGTTGGCTATCGAAACCTGGTGGCGGCTGTTCAACACCGTTCAGGCATCTGATCGGAGCTCCCAGATGAATAGTCCAAATAGGGCCGCCGGCGAAAAGCTCGCTCCTTCGGCTTTAGCCGGCTAGCGGTGGAAGATTCGAGTCACTCAGGATCACCCCAAACCCGACGCATCTCGTCCTCATCTGCAATGCCCCATTTATCTTGTCGCATTCGTTCAATGAGCTCTGCTCGAAGCTCTTCAAGGCTAACTTGGCCGTCTACATAACCCTGTAATCGAGCCAGGCGTTCAGCAGCAAGCCGGCCTCCATCTAGAGCTAAACAAGCGATTTCTGCTGCCACGGCTTCACGACGGCGTTCGCGTTCGATCTCATCAATTTCCATGGCACCTCCCAAATCGGTTATGAATGCTGCGAGAAGACCACATCAAGGGTCGCTCCCTTCCTGTACCCATCGCCAAGAAGTAAATAGACGGTACTCCTCGTTTCAAACATGCTCCGATCAGGGAGAGAAACTGCATAGGTCGTTCGAACCCAATGCCCAGGATCGAAACGCCGCCTGCTGTCTTGAACAACCTCATGAGCGAAGATCACCATCGGTGGGATTTCTGCCGGCGATAGCTCACCCTCATTGGCTACGACATCGATGAGGATCCACCGCTTGATCAAGCAGAAAGGTTTGCCAGGAAAACGCTGTTGAGCTGCATGGACGAGGTCTGCAGCATTACCAGCCCATCCTTCTACCAAGTCGCCTGGGCCATAGAGAAACGACATGATCTCGTCTAGAGATGCAGCCATAGCTCAACCCCTCGCGCTCGAGTAGACCTGCCCATCACGCGTAACAAATTCGTAGATAGGGTTCGGTTGACTACCCTTCTGGATGCGAATCTCCGATAGCACCTGCATGGAAAACTCGTTCTGCTTTGTCATCGACGGAGGAGCCATCAGCTGAATCTTGTTCACGCTCAAGAACTCCGCCGTACCCCCTTTGCACAGCGAATCGACAGCCTCCACGCTCGAGACAATGCTCATAGAAGGCCCAAGGCATCCGTCGACGAAGCCACTCCCTTCTACGATGAAGTAGTAGGAATCTGCGTTCAGGCTCGCCGAGTTCCAGAGCAAGCGCAGGTGATCCGGCGCCAAAAACTGGCCTTGCAAGTCGTCTCGCTTAGTCACCAACACAACTCATCCCCCGCTTTTTCTCGGGCTATAAGCTAGTGTTAAGCCCTACAACAATTAATATAAATTGACACCTTTCCCTGCCGTTAGCTGCAATAACGCTCAATTTCACACGTTCCGGGACAGGTGAGGCACAATAACACCAATCCACATTCACTGACTATATTTCATAGATGTGGATTTTGCGCTGTGGCCTTATCCTTCCCTTTACCCGGAAGTCTTGATGCCCTCGCCCCACTCCCTAGCAGCTGTGTTGCGCACCGTGCGTGCTGCTCGAGGCCTTTCACAAGAGCAGATGGTGAAAACGCTGGAGGCCCGGCACCTGCACAACGTTGAGCATGGCTTGACGAACATGACGCTCAAAATGCTTGAGGGTATCAGCGGCCACCTGGAGGTCGACCCAGTAGCATTGCTGGCTGCCGCTTCGAGTTTTGACCGCCACGAGACTCTCGACGAGTTCATGGTCTACCTACGAGGCGAGCTGGATAAGCTTCGTGCAATGAGGGTCATGGATAATGTGCCAGCGCAGTTCTCTGATGGCGTGCTGATCGCAGCCAAGGGAGGTAAGCCAGCTACCTCTGCCGAGAAAATCAGAGCCGTTCTTGATTGCAAAGCCGATGGACTGACCCAGAAAGAGACGTCGGTAAAGCTAGGCATACCCAAGTCCACAGTGCACAAGATTTGGCACATGCCACCAGAAGGCGGCTGACAAGGCGAGGCAATGATGAGGATTGCGAACGAACGCCGCATCCTCCCGCCTATGAATCCTCACCTTCTGGCCTGGAGAATTGGGGTGAGCAGTGCTCGTGTCCCTCTTGAGCAAGCTAGCGGCCATGCCGACAGACCTAACATCCTCAAATTTCCCATGCTGCTGCTAAGGTTGTGTAAACAAACCGTGTATCGTTGCGTATAGCCCCCTCCCGAGCGCTTGAAGAAAGCTCGCCGCACCTGGGATGGCACACACCTCTCGCAGTACTTGTAGCCAAAACGCTGGAATCGTCCGCAGCTGGTTGATAACACTGTCTCCAGCTTAAGCAGCTCTTGGCATCTGTATGCCGTGAGCATGCCAATCTTGGTAATGAGGGCATTCTGGAGTAACGCAGGAAAAAACCACAGTAACGTCAGCTTCAGCTTTATGCGACGAAAATTCGGCATTCCCCTGATAGTAAAAGTAGAGGCTCAGTCTTTTTCTTTAACAGAATGAGGCTCAAAAAAATCTATCACTGCTGCCAATACCTCACTAGGCATTTCACGGTTTACAGCTTGCTCCAGATGAGGAGTTAGCTTTGGCAACCAAACATCTGTATGCGTTCGAATAACAGTTCTAATGTAGCGTTTGGTCACCTCAAAATCCGAATGCCCTAGTTGCGCGCGTAGAGCCTCATGAATGTCATGTGCATAAGCCAAGTTAGGGGTTAGCCCATGAGCCTTAAAATAGTTATAAACAATATAAGTTGCATAAGTATGCCTCATGTGGTGGGGCACAACTCGCCTGCCAAACTTCTCGGAAGCCTGTTTGAAAGCGGCCCAAATATCATTTTTCTCTACAGGTTTTCCAGTCGCTGTTAGCCACAACGGAGCTGTTTGAGAACGGAAGCGCTCAGAGAAAATTTTTATTCGATCCTTTCGGTGTCCAATGACATACTCGTTGTGCAGTTTTTTAAGCGCCGCAGCAGGCACAATGCAATCAAGAACTCTCTTATTACCTTTTGGCAAATACCTTAGCTTCTGAATAAGTGCCCCGTCAGCCTCCAATTCTGGATATCGAAGCCAGCGTGGATTCAACTTATTACTGCCGAGGGGGAGTTGCATGACGCCACCAATACGCAGACCAGTTGTAACCATCATATAGCTGATGCTGCTATATACAGGATCTACCTCATCCAGAAATCCAGCAAAACGTGCATACTCTTCCATATTTAGCACACAATCCTTATAGTCAAGAATTGTGGTAACAGCTTCCAAACCTGGATCAATCTGTACAGCACGACCGGTAGATCGATTGTTAAAGTTCCGCGACTGACCGAAAAACTGTGCTCTACCCTCAATTTTAGGCGGAAAGCTCATTACAGCAGAAATACCTTGCTCCTCACACCACTCATAAAATCCTCGCCAACTCCGATAGTAGCCATTGATTGACTCTGGCTGAACACCGTTAGAAACCAGTGCCTTTTTCAACGATTGAAGATGAAACTCATATGTCACCACATCGAAAGAAACGCTTTGATCCGCGCAAAAATCAAACCATATTTTCAAATGCTTATAAACATTACAAATAGTGGTAGGCTCTCGATATCCACCCTTTTTCATAGGAGTCTTACGTAACCATATCAAATACTGCGCTAATGGATAATGAAGCTTACCTTCCACATGCGGTATCGGCGTACCATCTAGGTTCCAAACTGACTCAACGTACAAAACTACCCTCCCCCCGCACCATCACGATTTCGTCAAAAAATTCTGATACATCCTCTAATGATGGTTGCTCGAATGATTCAAACATTGATTTTAACTTCTCAAACGGCAGCTGTTTATCGCTCTCCCGTAGATTGTTTCTTTTCTTTAGCGTTGAAAAGGTCACATAGAATACTACAGCCACAATTTTCGTGCTGGGATACTTTCGCCCCAAAGACAAGACTTCATATCTATCAGCTCTCGTCAAACAGCATGCATCAAAAATTATAGAGAAGTTATTCTGATACGATTGATTCAGCGACCAAGTGCTTTTGCCACTCCCTGGAGCACCAACGGTGATATATAAAGTCTTTTCGATAGGCCTATCTAATTCGACACGCAACTTATCGAGCGCCATTACCCAAGCCTTTTTAAGCGAAAGTGAATCCACACCCTTTCGAAATAAATCAGGACTGATGATATGTGGTTTCGAACCAAAGCCTACAATTGATCGCTTATCAGATGTCGCGAACAGCAAACTGTCCTCAAGCCTCCCCGAATGAGCTTGAAGCTCTTCAAGCTGTTTTCCCTTAGAGGAAAGTAACTCCTGCATTTTAGCTCGGGATTTCTCAAGATCACTAACAGATTCCAGAAGTCTGTAATTTTCAATTAGCGCGTTTTCAAGCTTTTTTGATATTGAAGCCTCAGACCCCACCTGTTCAGGAGATCTTTGGCGGTTCCGAAACTCATTAATTTCTTCGCCCAAGGAAACCCACGCTCGACGCTTACTTTCATCCGGCGTATTAACTTTCCCATAGAAATATTTGCGATCGACGTTAGCCAAGCGTGCCACAGCAGATATTGTAAGCCTTGCCCCAGAGTGCTCAGCGTCTTTTTTTAACTTATCAAATGCTAGCTTCGCACCTTCCAGTGTGTCTTTTTTAATCTTCATCTTATCAACTCAAGAACTGGGCTGTAGGATCCAACAAATTGCCTGGCAGAATCTATAATATGAAGATTCCGAGCATAATCTTCGTCAATTGCACCACTTAATAAATCATTATAGAAGCTTAGAGACTGTTCGATAAGTGGAGCCTGACATTTAGTCATCAGACAATGATTGCAACTAACCCCGACACAGTTACTCACCAAAGGCAAGCCACTCGACGTATCCTCGCAACCCAAGTTAGTCACAGGGACTGTCTTAGCACAAGGCTTACTCGTCTGATCTGATGGATCAAAAACGCATACGGCCATTGGCGTTAGCAGGAAATGCATATTACCGTGCTTAGCTCTTTCTCGCAGATACTCCTCCATAGTGGCCCCAAGAACGTCACCAGTTAGGCCTTTAAAAAGTGGATCCTCATTAAGGCTGTCCTTAATACGCTCACCAATAACCCCTGCTAGCTTTCCAGATTGCGCAGACTCACCAATACCCTTTACAATTTTCAAGGACTGCTCGAGTAGTATCTCCTGCCTTGCCTTGACGATCAGAGGGTTGTTCTTCAAATACATTTCGGTCATCGCAATTGAATTATGAGAAAATAGTCTCATCACCAAGAGAGGCCCCAACACTGGACTATTGAGCACAAACCAACCGGCAATTGTTTTCCTAAATTGATGAGGATGAGGCTCATACCCCACCCCTACATCTTTTGCAAAAGCCTTGACATAATTTATAATAGTGGTAGTGGTAACCTGACTACTGACATGATCAGATCTTTCGTTAGACTGCAGAGGACTAATTAAAACATTATCTCGTCGAGTTAATGTGCCTAGCTTTTCCAGTACCTTTACGGCCAGATAGGTGATCTTCGGCACTGGCAGCGAAACCACCTGACCTTGGTAGTACTCTTTGCTCGTTTTTTTCACTACAAGGGTAAGACGATAAAAGTCGTCGACACCCTGGCTAATATCAGGAACGCAACAGCCAACTTCAAGCTCACGTGCCTCCCGATTACGCAATCCAGTTGTAAAAAATATAACAGTAATAGCTGCACGCTTAATGTGAGATATGCAACGCTCTGCTTCTTTTCTTTCTAGCCTATAAGTAAACTTCGAAGGATGACTGGGCGGCCAGTACTTATTGAAGCGCAACTCAAATGGCAAACCGCTAGCTAAATCATCGACTTCAATACCAAGCGCTGCGCACTCCCTTGCGACTGCACCGCGCGATACAGATGCCTGGCTAGCTAATATACCCTCATTAATCACTTGATGGTATCTAATAAGAGGTTCAGAAAATTTTTCAATATACTCTATGGCAGCATTAGCTATAGGAAATGCATATTCGAGAGGAATGGCTTGCCAGCCAGAATCGTCGCCGTCTTCATCAGGCGAACACTCATTTTTGCTACTACTAAAGCCCTTAAAATCTTTTAGTTTTCTACCTTCAAATGGGTCACTTTCCAGCTTCATGAAATCGGGAAGTTTTTGTTCATCCCGAGAGTTCTTCCACCACTCTAATAAGAATCTAACCCTATCATGCTTAGTGTTCTCATGTAGCTTTGACGAGCTAACTTCACCAATATAATCAAGAAGAACATCCGGGGATATGTTTCTTGGTAATGAAAACCAGCCACCTTGACGATCCGCTATCAGACACTTTCGCTCCACCAACAATCTAATTAAAGGCTTTGAGGCGTATAAAATATTGTAAACTGTTCGCGGAGCCCGATCAATCAACGCATATTCTTTAAGCATGCAGTAAGCAACGATCTTAAGTAAGATTATAAGCGGCAAGCAGTCTCCATCGGAAGCTCCTACTAACGCACGAAAATTAATCCTATAACTCAAACCCTCAGTCCGAAAATCCCAAACATCATCACGCAGCACACTCAGATGGCTAACTCGCCTATCACCAAAAGATCTGAGAACTAAATTCAAAATCTTCCATCGTCTCTCGACTACGGAATTGCTTTCTACCCCTACCTCTAAATTCTTAGTGACTTCCATTACACTCTCGCAACAACCAACGGCAATTTCACTTGACCACTTTTAGCTAGTAGCCAAGCAGCATCTACCTCCTTTTGATCTGACCACTCTGCAAGGAGATTATTTGCACGCGCATGCTTCTTACCGTAATGATATTCCCATTGCTGTTCTGACATCATTGATTTCATGGAATCGTATTGCATGATTCTTGCAGCAATGCGAGGTAAATGAATGCCGAAAACGCGACTTTTGCTGCAACCGAAGCACATATCATACTCTTGGCAACTAATTCCAGTGCGCTGAGATGCTCCTTCAAAATCTGGCTCTTGGGGTGCTGAACAACTCGAGTACAGGCCTGGCACACCTACTGGCAGCCCTTGCTCTACTCTTAGCCCTCTAAATTTTCGCGCCTCACTCACATACTCGTTTTGCAATGTAAATATCCCAATATCTACAACCGCGCGAGAAATTCCTACCGACAAATAGCTGGCCAATGTGGTGTCAAACTCCTTATGACTTAATGCGTGCTTCAACCGCTCACTTAACTCACGATGATTTTCAGAAGAAGCAACTGCCTTCAAGAATTCCCTCGCAGCATAAACTTTGCGAAAACGACGACTATCCAGAGTTCTCAAACGTTCCTTGACCATTTCACCGTTGTCACCCATGACAAAGTCCCAAATAGCATGCCGACTCAAGAATTGTTTCGAGCTCGAATGAAAACCATCATTAAAAAAGAGATCAGTAACGCCATTTTTTCCAACATAGAGCCAGAGAGCATCTTTAGCTTCACCTTCTAAAAGATCCTGCAATGGATCGGTATACCAAAGTAAGAATTCCAATACCGGGTAGATCTCACTTGAATCTTGAAAGAAGGTATCGTCAAGTTCTATTGACGTCGGCCCCTTCCTATTCTTCCACCCACGCAGTCTGCACTTAGACGGATCCAATGGGTCTTTCCAGTCGAGCGGGGAAACCGCAAAATCACCGATTCTGTATTTTCGTCGCCATGACTGCACGACTTCCTTGTTCTTTCCTGAAAAAATCAAAAAAAACAACAGAAACACAAATATAGTACTTAGCGTAGGAATTTCTTTTTCTGACAACCATCCATGAGAATTTGAACTTTTCTTAAAACTAATTTTTCGTAAGCTTGCGGATCCCTCATCGTAAACCTCGGATTTTTTTCCGCAACTATTTTGAACCACATAAACTGTAGATCCAAAACCGACAACCTCAAAAGGCTTCGAAAAAAGTTCTCCATACTGCGAGAAACTTCCAGCCGAACCCATGATAGAATCAGCATCTCTCGAAGTAATATTACTTCCTTCAGAGTTCGCCTTCTGCACTTTAGACAAAGCGGACTCCCGAGCATGCTTCATCACCTTTGAAATATCGCTTACGCACGCTCCAATTAGCTGATACATCACAGAATCACTGTATAAGGGAAGGTGCTCAGGGGCGTCCGATGTATAGATTGGCATGGTAAACTTATTGGAGAGAACTTCTGTCTTCATAAGCTTCTCCAGCACTACACATACCCGTCGAAACATCGTAGCCTTGTACCTACTACCCATATTAAGCAAGCGAAGATCGCCACGCCATGCGCAGATCAGGTTATAGTCAAGATCCTCTGCAACTTCCAACTTAGCTTTTGCTTTGCGGCAATAACCAAGAAAATATCCAATGGCATTCCGCTTATATGAGGCTTCTTGGTGTGAACAACGACTCTCCAGGCAGTAACTTTTAAGGCCACGCCCTAGCACGTCTACCGCCCAAGGGTACTCGCCCTTAAATTCTGAGTAGAAATGCCTATGTTCGTTCTTACCTTTCGCTAAAAGCTCTTTGGCGGTCGCGACCCTAGCGTCAATCGTTAGAGAAACGATTTTTCCTCGTCCCTTTCCCGCCTTTGGCTGCCACCGCCAAGTAGGGGAAAATGGGTAAAGGCCATCATTATCCTTGAGGTTCAGGCGCTGCATCACCTCCTCTGCGGCTACCACCTCACCGATGTCATGCTTTACATGCTTCCTGCCCATCATGTACTCCTAGGTCAACAGATCTATAGTACATAAGTTTATGAGCCAGGGCGCCAAGCCCGGCCACGGCGGCATCCTGCCCAAGCACAAGGTTACCCGGGAAATTGCCGATACCCGCGGCATTCTCATGGGTGAGGACTGCATCTCGCCCTCTCGCCACAGCGCGTTCTCCACCCCCATCGAGATGATGCAGTTCATCGCCAGGCTACGTGAGCTGTCCGGCGGTAAGCCGGTGGGCTTCAAGTTCTGCCTGGGCCACCCGTGGGAATTCATGGGCATCGCCAAGGCCATGCTGGAAACAGGCATACTGCCCGACTTCATCGTGGTCGATGGCAAGGAAGGTGGTACCGGTGCCGCACCGGTGGAGTTCACCGACCATATCGGTGTGCCGCTGCGCGAAGGGCTGCTGTTCGTGCACAACACCCTGGTCGGCCTGAACCTGCGCGACAAGATCAAGCTCGGCGCCAGCGGCAAGATCGTCAGCGCCTTCGACATCGCCAGCGTGCTGGCCATCGGTGCCGACTGGGCCAACTCTGCTCGCGGCTTCATGTTCGCCATCGGCTGCATCCAGTCGCAGAGTTGCCATACCAACAAATGCCCTACTGGCGTGGCCACACAAGACCCGTTGCGCCAGCGTGCGCTGGTGGTCCCGGACAAAGCCCAGCGGGTCGTGAACTTCCACCACAACACCTTGCGCGCCCTGGCAGAAATGCTCGCAGCCGCCGGCCTGGAACACCCCGCGCAACTGGAAGCCAAGCACTTGGTGCGGCGCGTGTCGGCTACCGAAATCAAGCTGTTCTCGCAGATGCACGTGTTCTTGAAGCCGGGGGAGCTGCTGACTGGCGAGGTGGACGGGCAGTTCTATTCGCGGATGTGGCAGCTGGCGCGGGCGGACAGCTTTGAGCCGCACAGTGAGGTGGCGGCCTGATAGAACCCTGGGGCTGCTGCGCAGCCCTTTCGCGACACAAGGCCGCTCCTACCGGGATACGCTATCTGCTGTTGTGTCGCGAAAGGGCCGCAAAGCGGCCCCGACTATCTCACATCAGGAAGCGTTACCGGCTACACCCTGTAGTTCTTTCGGCGCCAGGCGGAACGCGTAGTACAGCACCGTCAGCAGCACCAGGAACGCCGGGCCAATATACAGAGCCACACGGGTATCCTCGAAGTACGCCATCAAGCCAACCACCAGCACCAGGAAGCCCAGCGCCAGGTAGGAGCTGAGCGGCCACAGCCACATCCGGTACTTCAGTGCCTTGCGCTCGGTGGCCGACAGCCCGGCGCGGAACTTGAGCTGCGCCAGCAGGATCATCACCCAGGTCCAGATCGCGCCGAAGGTAGCGATCGACGTCACCCAGACGAACACCTTCTCTGGCACCAGGTAGTTGGCCAGCACACCCAGCAGCAAGGCACCGATGGACAGCAGCAGCGCATTGCGTGGCACACCGTTTTTCGAAGTACGGGCAAAGACGGCCGGCGCCTGGCCATTTTGCGCCAGGCTGTAGAGCATGCGCCCGGTGCTGAAGATACCGCCGTTGCAGGACGACAGGGCGGCAGTGATCACCACGAAATTGATGATGCCGGCGGCAGTCTTGATACCCAGGCGCTCGAAGGTCATGACGAACGGGCTACCCTGGCTGCCGATTTCATTCCACGGGTAGATCGACAGGATCACGAACAAGGCACCTACGTAGAACAGCAGAATGCGCCAGAACACCGAGCCAATGGCCTGCGGGATGGTTTTTTGCGGGTTGCGGGCTTCGCCGGCAGTCAGGCCGATCATTTCCACGCCCAGGTAGGCGAACATCACCATCTGCAGCGACATCAGCACACCGGTCACGCCATTGGGCATGAACCCGCCATTGCTCCATAGGTTGGAGATACCGACTGCCACACCGTCGTTGCCCAGGCCGAAGGCGATGATGCCGATGCCGCCCAGGACCATGGCGATGATGGTGACGATCTTGATCAGGGCAAACCAGAATTCGAACTCGCCGAAAGCCTTGACCGCAACCAGGTTCACCGCGCCCATGCTGCCCAGCGCCGCCAGCGCCCAGATCCAGCGTGGCACGTCCGGGAACCAGATGCCCATGTAGATAGCCACGGCGGTGATTTCCGCGACGCAGGTCACCAGCCACAGGAACCAGTAGTTCCAACCGGTCAGAAAACCCGCCAACGGGCCAAGGTAGTCCTGGGCATAGCGGCTGAATGACCCGGCGACAGGGTTGTGCACGGCCATCTCGCCGAGGGCACGCATGATCACCAGGATCGCCAGGCCACCGATGATGTAGGAAAGCATGATCGCGGGACCGGCCATCTCAATGGCTTTGGCCGAACCGAGGAAAAGACCGACGCCGATACAGGCGCCCAGCGCCATCAGACGAATGTGCCGTTCGCCCAGTTCACGCTTGAGCGGGCCGCCTTGTGCGGTCTCGCCATGGGCAGGGTGGTTGCCGACGGGCATAGCAATACAACCTCATTTTGTTATTGGATTAGACCTTCGTGCAGCGCCGGCCATGCCGATAGGCGTGGCGTTGGCTTGCCAGGCTGGCCTTGTGGGCCGGCCCGTGTGCCGGTGTAGAGCGGCCCGGCAGGGCGAAGGGGCCGAGCAGTATAGGAAGCTCGCTGTAGGGCTTTTCACTATAAATAACCAAAAATTTGGAGAGAAACCCGCAGGCCTATCGCTATCTCCTGCCTCACCCCAGCTACCCTAGCAACTTAGTTGTCCGAAGAAACCCACACCAAAGGCGCATATCCCACATGAGGTTTCTGCACTTTCTACAAATTTTTCACCTACTGCCTTCAACGTCTAAGCTTCAGACAAGCAAGACGAAAATACCTGGCCGGATTGAAGACTATGGGCGCACTGTGGCAATCGGAACCATCCAGAACGGAAGCACCCGAAACACCTCTGGCCGACACGCCGCAGCCAAAGTCCCCACGTCAGCGTCGGCTTTGGTGGCGGCTGATCCTGCTGATCCTGCTGGTGGCGATAATCGCCATCGGCTTTGCCGCCTATGACGAGTTCCGTACGTCCGACCTGCAGTCCCGCGAGTTCAGCAAGCTGGCAAGCACCCTTACCTATTCACTGCAGCCGGGGCCCAGTGACGCCATCGTCTACCCTGGCGAGGGACCGTTCGACAAACGCCTGGGCTATAGCGCGCTGGGCGAGTTCCTGCCGCGCCTGCTCAAGCGCGACTACCTGATCAGCGAGCAGGTAAGGTTTTCGCCTGCCTTGATGAACTACGTGGATCACGGCCTGTTCGCGCCCTACATCGAGAAAATCCAGGCCGGATTGTCGATCACCGATTGCCGCGGCGACACGCTGTACCAGTACAACTATCCGCAATATCTGTATCCGAACTTCGCCGCAATCCCTCCGGTGATGGTCAACAGCCTGCTGTTCATCGAAAACCGCGACCTGCTGGACCCGAAGGATCCGAAAAACAACCCGGCAGTCGATTGGCCGCGCTTCGCCAAGGCCGCCTACAGCCAGGTGGCCAAATACCTGGCCTTGCCCGGCCAGTCCGCCGGTGGCAGCACGCTGGCCACGCAGCTGGAGAAATACCGCCATTCACCGGACGGCCTGACTGTTTCCGGTACCGAAAAGATCCGCCAGATGATTTCCGCCAGCGTGCGCGCCTACCAGGGCGGGCCAGATACCACCGAGGCACGCCAGCGCATCGTGCGCGACTACCTCAACAGCGTGCCGCTGTCGGCGGTGCCCGGCCATGGTGAAGTGCATGGCATGGCCGAAGGCCTGCGTGTGTGGTACGGCGCCGATTTCGACCAGGTCAACCAGGCCCTCACCTCGACCGCGACAGACCCCGAAAGCATGGCCGCACGTGGTTTGGCATTGCGCCAAGTGCTGTCGTTGATGATCGCCCAGCGCCGCCCCTCGCATTATCTGACCAAGGGCCGCGTCGAACTGGCCGAGCTCACTGATTCGCACATCCGCGTGCTCGCTGCCAACGGCATCATCGAGCGCGCCCTGGCCGACGCGGCGCTGGCCAGCAAGGCGCTGTACCGCGACTGGGTGGCACAGCCAACCATCGTTCCGATCATCACCAACAAAGGCATCAGCCTGGCCCGCAACCGCCTGTCAGGCATGCTCAACCGCCCGCTGTATGACCTGGACCGCCTCGACCTCTCGGCAACGAGCACCTTGCAGGCCGATCTTCAGCTTCAGGTCAGCCAGTACCTGAAGAACCTCTCCGACCCTGAATTCGCTGCGCAGATCGGCCTGATCGGTGAGCGCCTGCTGACCAGCAAGACCACCGACCAGGTGCGCTACAGCTTCACCTTGTTCGAACGCACCGCCGATGGCTCAAGGGTGCGGGTGCAGACTGACAGCACCGACCAGCCCTTCGACATCAACGAAGGCAGCAAGCTTGAGCTGGGCTCAACGGCCAAGCTGCGAGTGCTCACCACCTATCTGCAGATCATCGCCGAACTGCACGACAAGTACGCCGGCATGCCAGCCGCAGAGCTGAAGAAGGTCGAGGTCGCCGAGCTCGATCGCATCACCCAATGGTCACTGGAATGGCTGGCGCTGAACAGCAAGAACCAGAGCCTGGATGCCATGCTCGACGCAGCCCTGGAGCGCAAGTACTCGGCCAATACCGGCGAAGCATTCTTCACCGGCGGCGGCATGCACGTGTTCAACAACTTCCGCAAGGAGGACAACAGCCGCAACCCGACCCTCAAGGAAGCCCTGCGCGAGTCGATAAACCTGCCCTTCATTCGCCTGATGCGCGACGTGGTGCGCTATGTGACCTACCAGCAGCCATTCAACCGCGTGCCGCTGCTCAAGGACGATTCGGACCCGCGCCGCCAGGAGTACCTGGCACGTTTTGCCGACAAGGAAGGCACCAGCTACCTGATGCGCTTCTGGCGGAAGTACCAGCGCAAAACCTCGCAGCAACGCCTGGATACCTTCCTCGACAGCATGCGCGTCACACCGCAGCGCCTGGCCGCAGTTCACCGCTATCTGTTCCCGGCAGCTGGCCAGGAAACCTTCAATGCATTTGTCCGCGCGCACATCAAGGAAGACAAGATCGCCCTGAGCAGACTTACCGATGGCCGTCTGGCAGAGATGTACGAGGCCTACGGCCCAGGCAAATATGACCTGCCTGATCAAGGCTATATCGCCAAGGTTCACCCGCTGGACCTGTGGCTGCTCGGCTACCTGCTGAAGAACCCGAGCGCCTCACTCACAGAGATGGTCAATGCCAGCCGCTTCGAGCGTCAGGAAGTCTATGGCTGGCTGTTCAAGAGCCGCCATCAGGGGGCCCGTGACAGCCGTATCCGCACCATGGTGGAAATCGAAGCCTTCCTCGATATCCACCAGCGCTGGAAGAGCGTGGGTTACCCCTTCGATCACCTGGTGCCGTCGCTGGCCACCGCCATCGGCAGCTCCGGCGACCGTCCTGCGGCTCTTTCCGAACTGGTCGGCATCATTCAGAACGACGGTGTGCGCCTGCCCACGCTGCGCATCGATACGCTGCACTTCGCCGCCGATACGCCCTACGAAACCAGGCTGAACAGCGACCCCGACCGTGGCCAGCGAATTCTTCCGGTAGCAGTGGCCCGGGCACTCAAAGGTGCCATGTCGCAAGTGGTCGACGCAGGTACGGCGCGGCGTATTTCCGGCAGCTTCAAGCTGCAGGACGGCACCCCGCTGGTGATGGGCGGCAAGACCGGCACAGGCGACAACCGCATCGAAAGCTTCGGCGCAGGTGGCCGGTTGATCGGCTCGCGCTCGCTGAACCGCACCGCCACCTTCGTGTTCTTCCTCGGCGACAACCACTTCGGCACGCTGACCGCCTTCGTGCCCGGGCGCTCCGCGGAGGCGTTCAAGTTCACCTCGGCGCTGCCTGTGCAGGTGCTCAAGGGGATGGCGCCCATCCTCATGCCGTACCTTGAACCTGGCAATCCGAACGCGTGCAAACCGCCGCAGGTTGCGATGCTCCCAAGTGACCCATCTAAAATTTAAATGATAATCATCGGCATTTGACCGCTTGTGTTTAGATATATCTTGAGTAATATCTTGCGATATATCTAAACACACGGAGCCTCACTGCCATGCGTGAACATTCCGCCCACGACCCTTTCGAACGCCGCCCCGGCCGGGGTGAACGCGGACCAAGGGTATTCGCTCCCGGCGACCTCAAACTGTTGATGCTGTCGCTGCTGGCCGAGCAACCTGGCCACGGCTATGACCTGATCCGCCAGATCGAGAACCTGTTCGATGGCAGCTACACGCCCAGCCCCGGGGTCATCTACCCCACCCTCAACTTTCTCGAGGAAGCAGAGCTGATCAGCGGCCAGGTGCAAGGTAGCAAACGCCTCTACGCCATTACCCAGGCCGGCCGTACCGCCTTGGCTGAACAAGCCGTGGCGCTGGACGGCGTGCGCATGCGCATCGAAGTCAGCAAGCGCGCCCTGCGTGGCCACGACCGTCCGCCAGAAATTCACGAAGCGGTCGGCAACCTGCGCCATGCCCTGCACATGCACAGCGGCCGCTGGGCGCCGGACGAAATCGAACGGGTCCGCACCCTGCTCAACGACACTGCCAAGGCCATCGCCGCCGGGCCGGCCGCCCCTGCTAAGGAGAACCTCCATGAGTGACACCATCCACCGCGTCAATCACGAAATCCGCCAGCGCCGCCTGCAGGTACTGCGGGTTACCGACCTCACCCCGCGCATGCGCCGCATCACCCTCGCGGGCTCCGAGCTGGAAGGCTTCACCAGCCTGGGCAGTGACGACCACATCAAACTGCTGTTCGCCGAAACCGCCGAACAACAGCAGGCCATCGACGCCCGCAATATGGGCCGCGACGGCGGAGCGCGGCCTACCATGCGCGAATACACGCCGCGGCGCATCGACCTGGTCAACCAAGAACTGGACATCGATTTCGTCCTGCACGGCGATGGCCCTGCATCAACCTGGGCTGCACAGGCTGAACCGGGGCAGACGCTGACCATTGCCGGGCCACGGGCTTCGATGGTGGTCCCGGATATCTTCGACAGCTACCTGCTCATTGGTGACGAAACAGCCATTCCGGCCATCGGGCGACGCCTTGAAGAACTGCCGGCAGGCCGGCGGGTGCTGGCGGTCATCCAGATCGAGGATGAGCAGGAGCGCCAACCTCTGCCGAGCAAGGCTGAAGTGGAAGTCATCTGGGTGAAGCGGGATGAGGATTTACTGGCGCTGGTGCAGGGGTTGAACTTGCCTGAGGGCAAGCTGTACAGCTGGGTGGCACTGGAGAAATCGCTGACCCGGCAGACCAAGGCGCTGCTGCTGGAGAAAGGTGCGCCGGAAGATGCCCTCAAAGCGGCTGCCTACTGGCGGGCAGAAGGGACAGCGGACGACGAGTGATGTGCGTCGTCAGGCCCGGTCCTTTCGCGGTTTTACCCGCGAAGGGGCCTGTACAGGCCGAGCAAGCCGCCGCCCGCGCCAGCGATCGAGCCCAAGTAGTACCAGCGCAATTGCCCAGAACCCCGCCAGTACGCCCAAGGCATTGAGCATGACCTGCCCGTAGCCAAGGCTTGCAACGTCGATGAACGGATACGGGTATACCCCGATCTCACTCCCCCGCCACAGTGCGTAGCCGAAATACACCGCCGGGTACAGCGCCCACGGCCCCAGATGCCAGAGCCGCAAATGCCCCTTGGGCACGGCGAACCACCAATACACAACGTAAAGGGCCGGCATCACGTCGTGCAGCAGTTCGTCCGCCAGCCATTGCCAACCCTCGGGTTGCCACAGATGCCGCAGCAGCACGCTGTAGGCCAGTGCCACCAGCACGATGCTTGCGGCCACAGCGGAACTTACCGAGGGCGAAAGGAAGAAGCGCTTCACGCCCGATTCTCGCCCGAACGCCGCATAGCTGAGCACCGTCGCCACCAAGGTATTGGTCAACACCGTGAAATAGCCGAACACATTGATCAGCCCGCCAATCAGGCTCGCCGCTTCCTGCCAGCGCGCCAGCAGCACCAGGTACACCTGCACAGCAAGGCCCAACCAGCCAAGCACTGCGGCCAGGGTCAGCCAGGGATGACGCGGCATCTCAGGCGTTGCGCTGCAGTTTCACGTAGAGCTGCTCGACTTTCTCCCGAGCCCAGGGCGTCTTGCGCAGGAAGGTCAGGCTCGACTTGATGCTCGGGTTGCTCTTGAAGCAGCGCACATCCACGCGCTCGGCCAGGCCCTGCCATTGGTAGTGCGCCACCAGCTCGGTGAGGATCTGCTCGAGGGTCTTGCCGTGCAGCGCGTTGTGGTTGGCCGTGCTCATGCCAGTACTCCCGCGGATAAAAAGATGCGCACATTACACGAGTGTAGTGAGGAAGGGGACGCAGCAGCACCAATACAAAAACCGCTGGCAAACGGTGAAACCTCTGTGCTGAAATAGTGATGTTATATAGTAACAATACAAAAGCCTCTGCCAAGGACCGCCACTCTCCATGTTGTGCTCTCCCCTACGCCTCTCCCCCCTCGCCGTCGCCCTCTGGCTAGCCTCATCACCCAGCCAGGCTGTGGAACTCGAACCCCAGATCATCACCGCCAACCCACTGGGCAACCGCGAGCTGGCTGCCCCCAGCACCGTGCTCGAAGGCGACGAGCTGCTGCAGCAACAGCACGGTAGCCTGGGCGAAACCCTCAACAAACAGCCCGGCGTCGCCTCCACCTGGTTTGGCCCAGGCGCCAGCCGCCCGGTGATTCGCGGCCTGGACGGTGACCGTATCCGCATCCTGCGTAACGGCGTCGGCGCCCTCGACGCCTCGGCGCTGTCGTACGACCATGCCGTGCCACTGGACCCGGTAACCGTCGAGCGCGTCGAAATCGTCCGTGGCCCCGCCGCCTTGCTCTACGGCGGCAACGCCATCGGTGGGGTGGTCAATACCTTCGACAACCGCATCCCCGACGCGCCCATCGAGGGCATTCACGGTGCCGGTGAACTGCGTTACGGCGGTGCCGATACCACGCGCAGCAGTGCCGGCAAGCTGGAAGCCGGTGACGGCACCTTCGCCCTGCACCTGGATGCCAACAGCCGCCAGTTCAACGACCTGCGCATCCCAGGCTACGCACGCAGCTCGAAAGTGCGCGACGCTGATGAGCCCGGCAGCAAACACCGCCTGGAAAACAGCGACGGTCGCCAGGATGGCGGCGCAGTGGGCGGTTCCTACCATTGGGATCACGGCTATGCGGGCCTGTCCTACAGCCGCTACGACAGTAACTACGGCTCAGTGGCCGAGTCCGGTGTGCGCCTGGACATGAAGCAGGATCACTACGGCTTCGCCTCCGAACTGCGTGACCTCGAGGGCCCCTTCAGCTCGGTCAAGGTCGATGCCGGTTACACCGATTACGAGCACAGCGAAATCGAAGAAGGCGAAGTGCACACCACCTTCAAGAACAAGGGCTATGAGGCGCGTATCGAGGCTAGGCACCAACCGATCGGCCCGCTGGAAGGCGTGATCGGCGCCCAGGTCAGCCGCAACGAATTCTCGGCACTGGGTGAAGAAGCCTTCGTACCGCACACCGATACCGATAGCCTGGCGTTGTTCATGCTTGAGCAATGGCAGGCCACCGAACGCCTCAACCTGAGCCTGGGTGCGCGCCTGGAACACACCCGCGTCGACCCGGATGCCAAAGGCAACGAAAACTTCGTCGATGCCGACAGCGCCAGCAGCTTCAATGCCTTGAGCCTGTCTTCGGGGGCGGTGTACCAACTCGACCCGGTCTGGGCGCTCGCTGCCAACGTCGGTTACACCGAGCGTGCCCCGACCTTCTACGAGCTTTACGCCAACGGCGCCCACGTCGCCACCGGGGCTTATGAAGTCGGTGATGCCAGCCTGAACAAGGAAAAAGCCATCTCCGCCGACCTGGCACTGCGCTTCGACAATGGCACCCACAAGGGCAGCGTCGGGGTGTTCTACAGCCATTTTCGCAACTACATCGGCCTGATCGGCACGGGCAACATGCGAGAGGGCCATGACCACGACCATGGCGACGATGATCATGACCACGATCACGACGATGGGGATTTCCCTGAGTATCAGTACCAGGGCGTGCGGGCGCGTTTCTACGGCATCGAAGCCCAGGACCGTTGGCAGTTGGTCGAGAACCGCTACGGCAGTTTCGCTCTCGAGCTTTCGGGCGACTACACCCGAGCCAAGAACCTCGACAGCGGCGAGCCGCTGCCGCGCATTGCGCCTTTGCGGCTGAACAGCGGACTGGTCTGGGAGCTGGACCGCTGGCAGGCGCGCGTTGATGTGCAGCATGCCGCGTCGCAGCATCGCAAGCCGGCGAATGAAACCAGTACTGATGGTTACACCACCCTGGGAGCGAGTGTGGGGTATCGCTTCGATATCGGGCAGAGCCAGTGGCTGGCGTTCGTGCGCGGTGAGAACCTGACGGATCAGACCGTGCGTTACGCCAGTTCGATTCTGCGCGATATAGCACCGGCGCCGGGGCGTAGTGTGGAAGTAGGCCTGCGCACGACCTTCTGATCATCAAGGGGGCGCTGTGCGCCCCATTCGCCGGCAAGCCGGCTCCTACAAGGACCGTGCAGAGCTCAAGGGCACCGCTGAACCTGTGGGAGTCAGCTTAACGGCGACGGGCTGCAGAGCAACCCAACTCCCGCACTGTTACCCAGGCTGTAACAATCAACTGCGACAATTTGTCTTTTTTTCTTACAAGTTCCCCTATATCCTCCCCGCCGCAAGCTGAATCGCTTCACTCACCTTACCTGTCGCCATTTCCATCGAAGAGCTAGCTCATCGGTGCGCTTGCCGTTCTTTCGACAATCAAAAGATAGCGCTATCTCATGTTCTCACTGCCCAACATTCGCTACACCGGCACCGCTCTGATTGCCTTGACCGCCTGTTTTTCGTCCACAGCCAGCGCCAGTGAAATGTTCGCCAGCGACTCGCCATGGATGCTTGGTGACTGGGGCGGCACCCGCAGCGAGCTGCTGGAAAAAGGCTACGACTTCACCCTCGGCTACACCGGCGAGATGGGCAGCAACCTGCACGGCGGTTACGACCATGACCGCACCGCGCGGTACAGCGACCAGTTCACCTTCGGCAGCCACCTGGACCTGGAAAAAATCCTGGGCTGGCAAGACACCGAACTGCAGCTGACCATCACCGAACGCCATGGGGACAACATCAGCAACGACCGCATCAACGACCCGCGGGTCGGCGGCTTCACTTCGGCCCAGGAAGTCTGGGGCCGGGGTGAAACCTGGCGGCTGACCCAGATGTGGATCAGGCAGAAATACTTCGATGGCGCCCTGGACGTGAAATTCGGCCGCTTCGGTGAAGGCGAGGACTTCAACAGTTTCCCCTGCGACTTCCAGAACCTGGCCTTCTGCGGCTCGCAAGTAGGCAACTGGGTCGGAGGCATCTGGTACAACTGGCCCGTCAGCCAGTGGGCGCTACGTGTGCGCTACAACATCAACGACGCCCTCTATGCTCAGGTCGGGGTGTTCGAGCAGAACCCCTCCAACCTCGAATCCGGCAACGGTTTCAAACTCAGCGGCAGCGGTACCCAGGGTGCCGTAATACCGGTCGAACTGGTGTGGAGTCCGCAGGTCAATGGCCTGAAAGGGGAATATCGCGCCGGGTACTACTACAGTAATGCCAAGGCACAGGATGTTCTCAAGGACAGCAACGGCCAGCCGGCAGCCATCAGTGGCGCCGCCTACCGCAGCAGTTCGAGCAAGCACGGCCTTTGGATCGGCGCCCAGCAGCAGGTTACCTCGCTGGCCTCCGACCAGTCGCGCGGCCTGAGCCTGTTCGCCAATGCCACAGTGCACGACAAGAAGACCAATGCCATCGACAACTATGTGCAGGCAGGACTGGTATACAAGGGCCCCTTCGATGCCCGCGCCAAGGACGACATCGGTTTCGCCCTCGCTCGCGTGCACGTCAACCCCGCCTACCGCAAGAACGCCCGCCTGGCCAACCAGGCGGCAGGCCACTACGACTACGACAATCCGGGTTTCCTGCCCGTGCAGGACACCGAGTACAGCGCTGAACTCTATTACGGCATTCACCTGGCCGACTGGCTCACGGTGCGCCCGAACCTGCAGTACATCCGCCATCCGGGCGGGGTGTCGCAGGTGGACGACGCCCTGATCGGTGGCCTGAAGATCCAAAGCACTTTCTGACAACCCTTCACCTAACGGAGAACATACGATGAGCACTGACGGTGCCAAGAATGGAAGCCGCTGGCTACCGCGCCTGATGGGCGTACTGCTGTTGCTGATGGGCCTGGCCTTGCTGGCGGGCGGCATCAAGCTCAGCCAGCTCGGCGGGTCGCTGTATTACCTGATTGCCGGTATCGGCTTTGCCGTTTCGGGCGCACTGCTGCTGGCTCAGCGCCGACTTGCCCTGGGCCTGTACGGCCTTGTGCTGCTGGGCAGCACGGTATGGGCACTGCTGGAGGTGGGCCTGGACTGGTGGCAACTGGTGCCGCGCCTGGCCATCTGGTTCGCCATTGGCGTGGTACTGCTGCTGCCGTGGGCACGCCGCCCGCTGACCGGCCCGGCCAACAAGGCCAATACCGCCCTGCTCAGCCTTGCCGTGCTCGCCTCTGGCGCTTGCGCGCTGGGCAGCCAGTTCACCCACCCGGGCGAAGTGTTTGGCGAACTGGGCCGCGACAACAGCGAAATGGGCAGTGCCGCACCCGCCATGCCCGACGGCGACTGGCAAGCCTATGGCCGCACCGAGCATGGTGACCGTTATTCGCCGCTGCGCCAGATCACCCCGCAGAATGCCTACCGCCTGGAAGAAGCCTGGCGCATCCGCACCGGTGACCTGCCAACGGACAACGACCCGGTCGAGTTGACCAACGAAAACACCCCGCTGAAGGCCAACGGCATGCTCTACGCCTGCACCGCCCACAGCAAGGTGCTGGCCCTGGACCCGGACACCGGTGCCGAGATCTGGCGCTACGACCCGCAGATCAAGACCCCGGTGGGTACGTTCAAGGGCTTCGCCCACATGACCTGCCGCGGCGTTTCGTACTATGACGAGAACAGCTACGTCAGCCGCGATGGCAGCCCGGCGCCGAAGGTATCCGACGCAGGCCAAGCTGTCGCCCAAGCCTGCCCGCGCCGCCTCTACCTGCCGACCGCAGACGCCCGCCTGATCGCCATCAATGCCGACAACGGCAAAGTCTGCGAAGGCTTCGCCAACCAGGGCGCGATCGACCTGACTACCGGTATTGGCCCGTTCACAGCCGGCGGTTATTACTCCACCTCGCCGGTGGCGGTCACCCGCAGCCTGGTGATCATCGGCGGCCATGTCACCGACAACGAGTCGACCAACGAGCCTTCCGGCGTGATCCGCGCCTATGACGTGCACGATGGCCACCTGGTCTGGAACTGGGATAGCAACAACCCCGATGACACCCAGCCACTGGCCCCGGGCAAGACCTACAGCCGCAACTCGGCCAACATGTGGTCGTTGGCCAGTGTCGATGAAGACCTGGGCATGGTCTACCTGCCGCTGGGCAACCAGACACCCGACCAGTATGGCGCCAACCGTACCCCGGGTGCGGAGAAGTACAGCGCTGGCGTGGTCGCACTGGACCTTGCCACCGGCAAGGCGCGCTGGAACTACCAGTTCACCCACCACGACCTGTGGGACATGGACGTCGGCAGCCAGCCAACCTTGGTTCACCTGAAGACCAAGGAAGGCGTCAAGCCTGCGATCATCGTACCGACAAAGCAGGGCAGCCTGTACGTGCTCGACCGCCGCGACGGTAGCCCCATCGTGCCGATCCGTGAGATCCCGGTACCGCAAGGTGCGGTCAAGGGTGACCACACTGCACCGACCCAGGCCCGCTCCGACCTCAACCTGCTCGGCCCGGACCTGACCGAACAGGCCATGTGGGGTGCCACACCGTTCGACCAGATGCTGTGCCGCATCCAGTTCCGCGAACTGCGCTATGAGGGCCAGTACACTCCACCGTCCGAGCAAGGCTCGCTGGTCTACCCGGGCAACGTAGGTGTGTTCAACTGGGGCAGCGTCTCGGTCGACCCGGTGCGCCAACTGCTGTTCACCTCGCCCAACTACATGGCCTTCGTGTCGAAGATGGTACCGCGCGAACAGGTTGCCGCCGGCAGCAAGCGCGAAAGCGAAACCAGCGGCGTGCAGCCCAACACTGGCGCGCCTTACGCCGTGATCATGCACCCGTTCATGTCGCCGCTGGGCGTGCCGTGCCAGGCACCGGCCTGGGGTTACGTGGCGGCCATCGACCTGTTTACCAACAAAGTGGTGTGGAAGCGCAAGAACGGCACCACCCGTGACAGCACTCCGATACCGATCGGCATGCCGGTAGGTGTGCCGAGCATGGGCGGCTCGATCGTCACTGCTGGTGGTGTCGGCTTCCTCAGCGGCACTCTGGACCAGTACCTGCGCGCTTATGACGTGAACAACGGCAAGGAACTGTGGAAAGCCCGCCTGCCAGCGGGTGGCCAGGCCACGCCGATGACCTACACCGGCAAGGACGGCAAGCAGTACGTGCTGATCGTCGCCGGCGGCCACGGTTCGCTGGGCACCAAAATGGGCGATTACATCATCGCTTACAAACTCGCCGACTAAGCTACAAGCGGCAAGCTACAAGCTACAAGCTACAAGCGAAAGCGGGGCCTGAGAGGTCCCGCTTTTTTCTTGCAGCTTGAAGCTTGCGACTTGCAGCTTCTAGCTTGAAGCTTGAAACCCATTCCCCCGCGCCCCATCTAAGCACCATAGCCATTCACGCAGGTGCCCCATGAGCGACCAGCAGGATTTTCCGGAACAACCCGACGACAACAGCGATATCGAACACCTTGATGGTCAGGCCCAAACCGGCCATGGCCATGCTCTCGCCCTGCCCGGCCAACAATTGCCGGACAAGGTCTACGTGATTCCGATCCACAACCGCCCGTTCTTCCCAGCACAAGTCCTGCCGGTCATCGTCAACGAAGAGCCTTGGGCCGAGACCCTCGACCTGGTGGCCAAGACACCGGATCACTGCCTGGCGCTGTTCTTCATGGACACCCCCCCCGAAGATCACCGCCATTTCGACACCGCGGCCTTGCCGGAGTACGGCACCCTGGTCAAGGTGCACCATGCCAGCCGCGAAAACGGCAAACTGCAGTTCGTCGCCCAGGGCCTGACTCGGGTACGCATCCGCACCTGGCTCAAGCATCATCGCCCGCCCTATCTGGTCGAAGTCGAATACCCACGCCAGCCAAGCGAGCCGACCGACGAGGTCAAGGCCTACGGTATGGCCCTGATCAATGCGATCAAGGAACTGCTGCCGCTCAACCCGCTGTACAGCGAGGAGCTGAAGAACTACCTCAACCGCTTCAGTCCCAACGACCCATCGCCACTTACCGACTTTGCCGCCGCACTCACCTCGGCCACCGGCAACCAGTTGCAGGAAGTGCTCGATTGCGTGCCCATGCTCAAGCGTATGGAAAAAGTCCTGCCGATGCTGCGCAAAGAAGTCGAAGTCGCGCGCCTGCAGAATGAGATTTCGGCCGAGGTCAACCGGCAGATCGGCGAGCACCAGCGCGAATTCTTCCTCAAGGAACAACTCAAGGTCATCCAGCAGGAGCTTGGCCTGACCAAGGACGACCGCAGTGCCGACCTCGAACAGTTCCAACAGCGCCTGCAAGGCAAGACCCTGCCGGAGCAGGCAAAAAAACGCATCGATGAAGAAATGGCCAAGCTGGCCATTCTTGAAACCGGCTCTCCCGAATACGCCGTCACCCGCAACTATCTGGATTGGGCCAGTGCCCTGCCCTGGGGCGTGTATGGCAAGGACAAGCTCGACCTGAAGCATGCGCGCAAGGTGCTCGACCAGCATCACGCGGGCCTCGATGACATCAAGGAACGCATCTTGGAGTTCCTCGCCGTGGGCGCCTGGAAGGGCGAGATCAGTGGTTCGATCGTACTGCTGGTGGGCCCGCCTGGCGTGGGCAAGACCAGCATCGGCAAGTCCATCGCCGAATCGCTCGGCCGCCCGTTCTACCGGTTCAGCGTTGGCGGCATGCGCGACGAGGCCGAGATCAAGGGGCACCGGCGCACCTATATCGGCGCCCAACCAGGCAAGCTGGTGCAGGCCCTGAAGGATGTCGAGGTGATGAACCCGGTGATCATGCTCGACGAGATCGACAAGATGGGCCAGAGCTATCAGGGCGACCCTGCCTCGGCGCTGCTGGAAACGCTGGACCCTGAACAGAACGTCGACTTCCTCGACCATTACCTGGACCTGCGCCTGGACTTGTCCAAGGTGCTGTTCGTGTGTACCGCCAACACGCTGGATTCGATCCCCGGCCCACTGCTCGACCGTATGGAAGTGATCCGCCTGTCCGGCTACATCACCGAAGAGAAACTGGCCATCGCCAAGCGTCACCTGTGGCCCAAACAGCTGGAAAAGGCCGGCGTGGCCAAGACGAGCCTGGCCATCAGCGATAGCGCCCTGCGCGCAGTGATCGAGGGCTATGCACGCGAAGCCGGCGTACGCCAGCTGGAAAAACAGCTGGGCAAACTGGTGCGCAAGGCCGTGGTCAAGCTCTTGGAAGCCCCGGATGCCAAGCTCAAGATCGGCGCCAAAGACCTGGAGGCCGCGCTCGGCATACCAGTGTTCCGCAGTGAACAGGTGCTGGCAGGCAAAGGCGTGATTACCGGCCTTGCCTGGACCAGCATGGGCGGCGCGACATTGCCGATCGAGGCAACCCGCATCCACACCCTGAATCGCGGCTTCAAGCTCACCGGCAAGCTGGGTGACGTGATGAAGGAATCTGCCGAGATCGCCTACAGCTACGTCAGCTCTAACCTCAAGCAATTTGGTGGTGATCCGGCTTTCTTCAACGAAGCCTTCATTCACCTGCACGTGCCAGAAGGTGCCACGCCCAAGGATGGTCCGAGCGCCGGTATCACCATGGCCAGCGCACTGCTGTCGCTGGCCCGTGACCAGGCACCGAAAAAAGGGGTGGCCATGACCGGCGAGCTGACCCTGACCGGGCAGGTGCTGCCGATTGGTGGCGTGCGGGAGAAGGTGATCGCAGCGCGGCGGCAGAAGATCTTCGAACTGATCCTGCCAGAGCCCAACCGCGGGGACTTCGAAGAATTGCCTGAGTACTTGCGTGAAGGGCTGACCGTGCACTTTGCCAAGCGCTTTGCCGACGTGGCTAAAGTGCTGTTCTGACCCGCAAAGGCCTCATCGCCGGCAAGCCGGCGATGAGGCCGGCACTGATAACACAAAACCCGTCTATCATCGGTTATCCTCAGGCCTTCGCCAGCCTCTGGAGCTACCATGACTGTCCCTCGTCTGCTCGTTCCCCTGAGCCTCGTCCTGCTTTCCGCTTGCGCCCAGCAGCCCAGGCAAACCGTCGAACTTGACGCTGAAAGCGAATGCCCCAAGCACCTTCAGGTCGGCCAGCCGCTCACCCTGACCCTGCCCAGTAATCCCTCTACCGGCTACCGCTGGCTGGTGCAGAACCCGGCCTCGAACATCTTGCGCAGCCTCGGCCCCGAGGTCTACAGCGCCCCCGAAGAAGCCGGCATCGTCGGCAGCGCGGGCATGTCCACCTGGCGCTTTGAAGCCCGTGCCGCAGGAGAAGGCCATCTGGTGCTGGTCTATCAGCAGCCTTGGGCCCCGGAAGTTCGGCCGGTACAGACCTTCGATTGCGCGGTTCGGGTCAACTGAACGCACAGCGCTGGTCAGCCGACCATGCATCCTTGGCGCGGTTTGGCTAGAATGCCGGCCCTGCCAATTGTCAGCCGCCTGGATTCACCGTGAGCAAACAACCCGACCGCCTTTTCGCCCAGCCTCTGGAGCAAGTTCCCGACTTCGTGTTCAACGAAGACGTGGTGCGCGTATTCCCGGACATGATCAAGCGCTCGGTGCCCGGTTACCCGACCATCGTCGAGAACCTTGGTGTGCTCGCGGCGCGCTTCGCCCAGCCCAATACCGCCCTGTATGACCTCGGCGCGTCGCTGGGCGCCGTTACCCAGTCGCTGCGCCGCCATGTGCGCAGCGAGGGCTGCCGGGTGATCGCGGTGGACAACTCCGCGGCCATGGTCGAACGTTGCCGCCAGTACCTCACCGCGCAGGACTCGATGTTCCAGGAACTGCTGCCGGTTCAGGTACTGGACGCCGACATACTGGCCCTGCCCTTCGAGCCCGCCTCGGTAGTGGCGATGAACTTCACCCTGCAGTTCATCGCCCCTGAACAGCGCCTGGCGTTGCTCAGCCGCATCCGTCAGGCATTGCTGCCCGGTGGCGCGCTGATCCTCTCGGAAAAACTGCATTTCGCCGATGACCAGGAGCAGAATCTGCTCAATGAACTGCACCTGGACTTCAAGCGTGCCAATGGCTACAGCGAACTGGAAATCGCCCAGAAGCGCAGCGCCATCGAAAACGTGATGAAGCCAGACACCCTGCACACCCACACCGAGCGCCTGCGCGCGGCGGGCTTCAGCAAGGTGGTGCCTTGGTTCCAATGCCTTAATTTCGCCTCGCTGATAGCCCTGCCATGATCGATCTGTCCCCCCTCGTCCGCCGCCTGGCGGGCACCCCACTGGCTTGCTGGTCGCAAGGCCTGCAAGCACAACTTCAAGCCAAGCTGGAGAAAGGCCACGGCGATCTCGAGCGCTGGCGCGGTGCGCTGGACGCCCTGCCGGCACTGCTTCCAAGCGAAATCGACCTGGTCGACGGCCTGCGCCTGGACTGTGACTGCGACGACGGCACCCGCGCGCAGATGCGCCAGGCCCTGATGGGCCTGTCGCCCTGGCGCAAAGGGCCGTTCGACCTGTTCGGCGTACATGTAGACACTGAATGGCGCTCGGACTGGAAGTGGTCGCGCGTGGCTCCGCACCTGGACCTGCAGGGCAAGCGTGTGCTCGATGTCGGTTGCGGCAACGGCTATTACCAATGGCGCATGCTCGGTGCAGGCGCCGACATGGTCATCGGGGTTGACCCCAACTGGCTGTTCTTCTGCCAGTTCCAGGCCGTGCAGCGGTATCTGCCCGACTTGCCGGCCTGGCACCTGCCGTTTGCACTGGAAGAGCTGCCAGCCAACCTGGAAGGTTTCGACACAGTGTTTTCCATGGGGGTGTTCTACCATCGCCGCTCCCCCATCGAGCACCTGCTGGCGCTCAAGGATTGCCTGGTCAAAGGGGGTGAGCTGGTACTGGAGACGCTGGTGGTCGAGGGCGACGAGCAGCAGGTACTGGTGCCCGAAGACCGCTACGCGCAGATGCGCAACGTCTGGTACCTGCCGTCTGTCCCGGCGTTGGAGCGCTGGTTGCGCCGTGCGGGTTTCAGCGATGTGCGCTGCGTGGATGTCAGTGTGACCAGCGTCGAGGAGCAGCGCAGCACCGAATGGATGCGCTACCAATCGCTGGGGGACTTCCTAGACCCGAACGACCACAGCAAGACCATTGAAGGGTTGCCCGCCCCACGCCGCGCAACGCTGTTGGCACGCAAATGAAAAGACCCCACCGGGACTGCGCAGCTCTTGAGGCCTGCGCTCTACCTGTGGGAGCCGGCTTGCCGGCGATGGGCCGCAAAGCGGCCCCAAATCGCATAACTGAATGGCATTAACCCATGGGCCGCCTGCGTACAGCAGCGCAGTAGACGTAGCGCAGATGATCAGCGCGAAGCTGCGACGATCAGCGCTTTCATCTCTGCCACCGCCGCCTTGAAACCTACGAACAGCGCATGGGCCACCAAGGCATGGCCAATGTTCAATTCATTGATGCCCTTGATTGCCGCCACCGCCTCGACGTTGTGGTAATGCAGGCCATGGCCGGCATTGACAATCAGCCCCTGAGCAACGCCAAAAGCGACGCCATCGACGATCCGCTTGAGCTCCTCGGCAACTTCAGTCGGCGTTTGGGCATCAGCATAACGACCGGTGTGCAGCTCGATGGCCGGGGCACCCACGCGGCGGGAGGCTTCGATCTGCCGCTCGTCGGCGTCGATGAACAGCGACACTTCAGCACCAGTGCGCGACAGGCGCTCTACCGCAGCCTTGATCCGTGCCTCCTGGCCAGCCACATCGAGGCCGCCCTCGGTGGTCAGTTCCTGGCGTGTTTCAGGTACCAGACAGATATGCGCCGGGCGAATCTTCTCGGCGAACGCCATCATCTCTTCAGTGACGCCCATCTCGAAGTTCATGCGGGTTTGCAGCACGTCCTTGAGCAGCACCACATCGCGCTCCTGGATGTGCCGGCGGTCTTCGCGCAAGTGCACGGTGATGCCATCGGCGCCTGCCTCTTCGGCATCCAGCGCGGCCTTGACCGGGTCCGGATAGCGTGTGCCACGGGCCTGGCGCAAGGTAGCCACGTGGTCGATGTTGACGCCGAGAAGCATGCGGTTGCTGTGAGTCACGAAAGGCTCTCCTGAAGATTTAGCCCCACAGCATACGACGTGCTCAGCGCTTGCGAAACAGTTCCCGGCTGACCAGCGGTTTTGGCCCCAGATGGACCGCCAACGCCTGACGCATCAGGCGCTTGGCCGCGAGCAGGGCACCAGGCGCATCCCAGTCGGCCTGGGCAAGGGCCAACAGTTCGGCACCATTGAACAAGCCGGGCTGAACCAGATAAACGCGTTCAAGGCCGGCATCGACCTGCAAGCGGTACAGCCCGTCGGCTTCGATCGGCTCGTCGCTGACGTCGTGGTCAAGCGCAAAGGCGTAACCCAGGTCTTCCAGCAGGCGCCATTCGAAGGAGCGCAGCAGTGGCTCCAGCGGGCGCCCGGCCGCCAGGGCCTGCAAGGTCAGGGCGTAATGCTCGAAAAGTTCGGGTTGTGGTGCTTCGGCAGGTAGCAGGCGCATCAGCAGCTCATTGAGGTAAAGGCCGCTGAACAGTGCATCGCCGTGCAGCCAGGCGGCGATGCCCATGCTGTCCAGACGCCCGACGTTCTTAAGCTCACTGCGTCCTCGCAGTTCCACTTCCAGCGGCACGAACGGCCGCACCAGGCTGCCACCCTTGCCCCGTGCTCGGCGCAACACCGCGCGCACGCGCCCCTGCGGCGTGAAGAAGTCCACCAGCGCGCTGGTTTCCTTGTAGGCACGGCTATGCAGCACGTAGGCCGGCTGACCGACAGGTTGTTCCATGAAGTGTGGCCTGAAAGCAGAGCGGCCCGGAGAGATCCGGGCCGCTGGAAGGGTTACAGGTCGCCGTAGCCCAGCGAGCGCAGTGCGCGCTCGTCATCGGACCAGCCGCCTTTGACCTTGACCCAGAGGTTGAGCATGACCTTGGCGTCGAACAGGGTTTCCATGTCCTTGCGCGCATCGGAGCCAATGCGTTTGATGCGCTCGCCCTTGTCGCCAATGATGATCTTCTTCTGGCCGTCACGCTCGACCAGGATCAGCGCATGGATATGCAGCACATGGCCCTGCTGCTTGAACTCCTCGATCTCCACGGTGATCTGGTATGGCAACTCAGCACCCAGCTGGCGCATGATTTTCTCACGCACCAGTTCAGCGGCCAGGAAGCGGCTGCTGCGGTCGGTGATCTGGTCTTCCGGGAAGAAGTGATCGTTTTCCGGCAGGTGCTTGGCAATCAGCGCCTCGAGCGCTTCGAGGTTGTGCCCCTGCTGGGCAGAGATGGGTACGACTTCGGCATTGGGCAGTTGCTCCTGCAGCCACTGCAGGTGCGGGATCAGCTCTGCTTTCTCGTCCATGCGGTCGGTTTTGTTGACTGCAATGATCAGCGGGCCGGTCACGTACTGAACGCGTTCGAGCACCAGTTGGTCCTCATCGGTCCAGCGCGTACGGTCGACCACGAAGATCACCACATCGACGTCTTTCAGGGCCGCCGAGGCATTGCGGTTCATGTAGCGGTTCAAGGCCTTGTCGTTGGCCTTGTGCATGCCGGGGGTGTCGACGTAGATGGCCTGAACATCACCCTCGGTCTTGATGCCGAGCATGTTGTGGCGGGTAGTCTGTGGCTTGCGCGAGGTGATCGCCAGCTTCTGGCCGAGGATATGGTTGAGCAAGGTCGACTTGCCCACGTTGGGGCGGCCGACGATGGCCACGTAACCGCAGCGGGTCGGATTGTTCTCAGTCATTGCCATTCTCCACGCCCAGGGCGATCAATGCGGCGGCGGCGGCGACTTGCTCGGCAATACGCCGGCTAACGCCCTGGCCACGGCTCTTGTTGTTCAGCAGCACCACTTCGCATTCGACGAAGAAGGTACGGCAGTGCGGTTCGCCCTGGATGTCCACCACCTCGTAACGAGGCAGCTCACAGCTACGCGACTGCAGGAACTCCTGCAGGCGGGTTTTCGGGTCTTTGTTGGTGTCGACCAGGGTCAGGCTTTCGAACTCGTCAGTCAGCCAGGCCAACACGCGCTCGCGGGCGGTCTGCATGTCGGCATCAAGGTAGATGGCGCCGATCAGGGCTTCGAGGGCATCGGCCAGGATCGACTCGCGGCGGAAACCGCCGCTCTTGAGTTCACCGGAGCCCAGGCGCAGGTACTCACCCAGGTCGAAACCGCGAGCGAGCCGGGCCAGGGTCTCGCCCTTGACCAAGCGGGCACGCAAGCGCGACAGCTGGCCTTCGCGGGCCTGCGGGAAGCGCTCGAACAGCGCCTCGCCGGCCACGAAGTTGAGAATGGCATCACCGAGAAACTCCAGGCGCTCATTGTTGCGCCCGGCGTAGCTGCGATGGGTCAGGGCCAGCACCATCTGGTCCTGGTCTTTGAAGGTGTAACCGAGCTTGCGCTCGAGACGGGCAAGGGAAGCACTCATGCAGCCACCCGTTGGTTGTTCAACGCGTTGTTCAAATCAACATCCTGAAAGACTGTTTGGCTGTGGCCCGTCGCGGCGAGCAACGAATCTCTCGATCCCTGAGAACACAGCCTATGTCAGAAATGCATTCGGCGCTGTCTGCTGGACAGCGCCGAAGGGTATCAATGGATCAGGCCGACCCGCGACAGGTTGGGCAAGTGGCTGAGCTTTGGCTCTGGCCAGCTCATCCAGACCGCGAAGGCCTTGCCGACGATGTTCCGGTCCGGAACCATGCCGTGCAGTTCCTTGGGAATGTTCGGGTCATCCCAGTAACGGCTGTCGTTGGAGTTGTCGCGGTTATCGCCCATCATGAAGTAATGGCCGGCCGGCACGGTCCACTGCTGGTCCGGCGGCATGCGATAACGGGTCATTTCCTTGCGGATCAGGTGCTCGGCTTCGCCGAGTTTTTCCTTGAACAGTTCGGCGCTGCCCAGGGTACCTGGCTCGGCGCCAACCAGTTGCTCGGCAACCGGCTGGCCATTGACGAACAGCCGCTTGTCGCTGGTGTAGCGGATCTGGTCGCCAGGCAGGCCCACCACACGCTTGATGTAATTGACGTTCGGGTCGCTTGGGTAGCGGAACACCATCACATCACCGCGTTGCGGGTCACCCACCTCGATGACCTTCTTGTCGATCACCGGCAGGCGAATGCCGTACGAGAACTTGTTCACCAGGATGAAATCGCCCACTTCCAGGGTCGGTTTCATCGACCCCGAGGGGATCTGGAACGGCTCTACCAGGAACGAGCGCAGCACCAGTACGATGAACAGCACCGGGAAGAACGACTTGCCGTACTCGACCAGCAGCGGTTCCTTGTTCAGGCGCTCGACCACGGCCATTTCTGGCTGAGTGACGCTACCCTGGTAGTTGGCGACTGCCGCTCGCCGGCGCGGGGCCAGGAACAGCAGGTCGATCAAGCCCAACAGACCGCAAACGGCTACGGCGATGACTAGCAACAGCGGAAAATTTAGCGACATAGGACCTAGCTATCCAACCTGAGCACGGCGAGGAAGGCTTCTTGTGGAATCTCCACGTTGCCCACCTGTTTCATGCGTTTCTTACCGGCCTTCTGCTTCTCCAGCAGCTTTTTCTTACGGCTGACGTCACCACCGTAGCACTTGGCCAGTACGTTCTTTCTGAGCGCCTTGACGGTTGTCCGCGCAATGATCTGGCCGCCAATGGCTGCCTGGATCGCCACATCGAACATCTGCCGAGGGATCAGTTCCTTCATCTTCTCGGTCAACGCACGGCCTTTGTAGGCCGCGTTGTCGCGGTGCACGATCAATGCCAGGGCATCGACCTTGTCGCCGTTGATTAGTACATCCAGCTTGACCAGGTTGGCCGACTGATAGCGATCGAAATGATAGTCCAGCGAAGCATAGCCGCGGCTGGTCGACTTGAGGCGGTCGAAGAAGTCCAGCACCACTTCGTTCATCGGCATGTCATAACGCACCTGCACCTGGCTGCCGAGGAACTGCATGTCGCGCTGTACGCCACGCTTCTCGATGCACAGGGTGATGACGTTGCCCAGATGTTCCTGCGGCACCAGGATGGTCGCGGTGACGATCGGCTCGCGGAAGTCGGTGACAGACGAAACATCAGGCAGCTTCGACGGGTTGTCGACAACGATGGTTTCGCCGGTCTTGAGTTCCAGCTCGTAGATCACGCTCGGAGCCGTGGTGATCAGGTCCAGGTCGTATTCGCGCTCCAGGCGCTCCTGGATGATCTCCATGTGCAGCATGCCCAGGAAGCCGCAACGGAAGCCGAAGCCCAGTGCATCGGAGCTTTCGGGCATGTACTGCAGCGACGAGTCGTTCAGGGTCAGCTTCTGCAGGGCGTCGCGGAAGTCCTCGAAATCGTCGGAGCTGACCGGGAACAGGCCGGCATAAACCTGCGGCTGGATCTTCTTGAAACCTGCCAGCATTTCGACTTCTGGGGTCGAGGACAGGGTCAGTGTGTCACCGACCGGCGCACCATGGATGTCCTTGATGCTGGCAATGATGAAACCTACTTCACCGGCTTTCAGATCAGCGGTCTGGGTATGTTTCGGGGTGAAGACACCCACGCTGTCGACCAGGTGCACCTTGCCGGTGGACTTGACCAGGATCTTGTCGCCCTTCTTGACGCGGCCCTGACGCACGCGCACCAACGAAACCACGCCCAGGTAGTTGTCGAACCAGGAGTCGATGATCAACGCCTGCAGCGGGGCATCGATCTCGCCCACAGGCGCCGGAATGGTGTGGACCAGGCGTTCAAGCACCTCGTCGACGCCCATGCCGCTCTTGGCACTGCACGCCACCGCGTCGGTGGCGTCGATGCCGATGATCTTCTCGATCTCGTCCTTGACCCGATCAGGGTCGGCCTGGGGCAGGTCCATCTTGTTCAGGACCGGCATGACCTCAAGGCCCTGCTCGATGGCGGTATAGCAGTTGGCCACGGACTGGGCTTCGACGCCCTGGCCTGCGTCCACCACCAGCAGCGCACCTTCACAGGCCGCCAGCGAACGCGAGACTTCATAGGTGAAGTCGACGTGGCCGGGGGTATCGATGAAGTTCAGCTGGTAGGTCTTGCCGTCCAGCGCCTTGTAGTGAAGCGTGACGCTGTGGGCCTTGATGGTGATCCCGCGTTCGCGCTCCAGGTCCATGGAATCCAGAACCTGAGCTTCCATTTCGCGTGCCGACAGGCCACCGCACATCTGGATGAAACGGTCGGCCAGCGTCGACTTGCCATGGTCGATGTGGGCGATGATGGAGAAATTGCGGATATGACTCAAATCACTCACGGGTCAACACTCGAAAAGGCTGCGAGCCGGACGCCCGCCGAAAAATAGCCGGGAATTGTACCTCAACCAGCAGGGATATGGGAGATTCCTCTGACGCACGATACAGGCTGACTCCCGCCAAGAATTGTGAACTCTCATGAAAAAGGGCAGCCGAAGCTGCCCTTTGCGACTGGCAAGCCGGCTTATTCAGCAAGCTTGAAGGTGATGAAGCTCGCCCGGCCCTGGCGCAGCACGCGCATGGAGACCGAACGGTTCTTCGGCAGGTCCTTGGCAATTTCGGTGAACTGCTTGGCCGAGGCGATCGCCTGGTTGTTCAAGTGGCTGATAACGTCACCCGGACGCAGGCCAATCATGGCTGCCGGGCCATCCTGGACTTCCTTGATGACAACGCCACCCTTGAGCTCCAGCGACTTCTTCTGCTCGGCGGTCAGGTCAGAGACGGAAACACCCAGGCGGTTGCTGCTGCGCTCTGCGCTGCCATCGGCACCCGTACCGGTACCGATATCGGCATCGTCATCAGGCATCGCACCAATGGTCACATCCAGGTTCTGGCGCTTGCCATTACGGATGATCTCAAGCTTGGCCTTGGCGCCAGCCTTCAGGGTACCTACCAGATGCGGCAGGTCGGCCGACATGACGATCGGCTGGCCGTTCATGCTCAGGATCACGTCGCCCACCTGCAGGCCGCTCTTGGCTGCTGGGCCATCTTCCAGCACCTGCGCCACCAGGGCGCCGGCCGGCTTGTCGAGGCCGAAGGATTCAGCCAGGTCCTTGTTGACCTCCTGAATGACCACGCCCAGCCAGCCGCGGCTGACCTTGCCGTCCTTCTTCAACTGGTTGGAGACATCGATCGCGACATCGATCGGGATGGCGAACGACAGCCCCATGAAACCACCCGAACGGGTGAAGATCTGCGAGTTGATACCCACTACTTCGCCATTCATGTTGAACAGCGGCCCGCCGGAGTTGCCCGGGTTGATGGCCACGTCGGTCTGAATGAAGGGCACGTAGGTGTCATTGGGCAGGGTGCGGCCCTTGGCACTGACGATACCCTTGGTCACCGAATGATCGAAACCGAACGGCGAACCGATGGCCAGTACCCACTCACCTACCTTGAGCTTCTCGGAGTCGCCCAGTTTGACGGTGGGCAGGTTCTTGCCGTCGACCTTGAGCAGGGCCACGTCGGTGCGTGGGTCGGTGCCGACCAGTTTGGCCTGCAGTTCGCTGCGATCCGACAGACGGACGATGATCTCGTCGGCATCGGCAACCACGTGATTGTTGGTCAGCACATAGCCGTCACTGGAAATGATGAAGCCTGAGCCCAGCGACTGGGCCTCGCGCTGGCGGTCACCACGGGGCGAACGCGGCTGTTGCGGCATGTTGCGCTCGAAGAACTCGCGGAACATCGGCGGCAAGCCTTCGAGGTCCGGCATCTGACCGGCAGCAATACGGCGGTCAGGCAGCTTTTGCTTGGTACTGATGTTGACGACGGCCGGCGAGGCCTGCTCGACCAAGGTGGTGAAGTCCGGCAGGGCCTCCTCGGCCTGGGCGCTCAGCACCTGGCCGAGCATCAGCACGGCGGCGAACATCGATAAGTAGGATTTCAAGCGTGGTATTGACATACGGCTCCCGTCACAACGAGCGTAGTTAGCGTAAGACCGCCTGCAAAAGCAGGAAAGGCCAGACTCCAAGAAGCCTGACCTATAGAAAATTTACAGATGGATTGCAAATGACAATGCTTTAATTTCATTTCAGCCGCATGTCCGTGCGCCTTGGCATGAGCCGAAAAAGGGCGCCATTACTGGCGCGCCTGAGCATCCTGTGGCCGCATCGACAATGCGACGCGCTCTGCAGTACCCAGCGGAATTTCGCCGACCACGGTGACCATCACCTTGCCCTTGGGCGTGTTCAGGCGACGTGAAACGGCCGAGGTAGGGCCCAGTTGAGTACGCACATCTGCACTGGCATCTTCCGTGACCGGCTCCAGAAATACCGAGAAGCGCGCCAGCCCGTCGTCGTACATCAGACTGCTGATAGTGCTATTGCGAGAAGGGTCACGCCGTACGGTACTGTTGATCAGCTCGAAACCCGGCGGCAACCAGTCCGAGCGCCAGCCTGCAACGGCCTCGGTCTTGGTGCTGGCCACACGCTCCACCGGTTTACAGGCGGCACTGGCCTTCAAATCGGCATCGGTAGGCAGGTCATCGGTATCAAGGCGCGTCATCTGGAAGCGTTCGAGCAACTGCCCCTTATCGTTGAGCATCAACGAGCGCAGCGGCAGACCGGTCTTGCTGTCCAAGTGCAATTCGAAAGCGTAGCGATGCTGGTCGCGAGGGGTAAGCGTGACAATGACCGCGTCGCGTCCGGCGACCCGTGCCTTGCCTGCTACAGCCAAATCGTACCAGCTCATCAATTTGAGGGGGTCAAGCATGCGCGGTGCGGCATCAGGCAAGTTGCTCACGCCACTAGCCAATGCACCACTGACACATTGCACCTTGCCGTCCACGCGCACGATTTCCTGGGCGGCACCGTCAAGCTGGAGCAGCCGCTCGCTGACCTTGCCGTCCTGAACCCGATGCCAGATGTCGTGGGAGGAAAAGCTGCCGTTTCGTTCGTAAACGAAGGAGCCCTGGTAACTCTGCTTTTGTTCGGCCTGTGCCAGCTTGTTCAACCATTCGCTTGCCTCAGGCGACGAATTGGCTGCCAACGCTGGCACCGTCATGCAACTGCCTACAAGCAGCGACAAGAGAGGTAGCGCGCGCATGATCCTCCTTACTTAGCGGTTTTCCAGGCTGGCGGCGCGGGCATACGGCAGGGCAGTTTCAGTACCCTTGAGCGCGGATTCCTGCGCATGCTGACGCAGGTACCCCGGCAGACGCTGATCCCAGCCAGCCTGGTTCTGCAGCACGCCATTGGCCATCGGCCCGGTCGGTTGCTCACTGCTTTCACTATAGCCTGCCAAAACAGCCGGGCCCTGAGTTTGTGGCATGCTCAGGCCTTGCTGGGCAGGTTGTTGCGCAGCCAGCTCAGCGCCGGTGATCTCGTCCTGGTTGTACATGCGCACGCCAGCCAGCACAGCAACGGTGACCGAGGCGGCAACGGCCAGGCGGCCAATACTGCGCCACGGGCCTTGCTTGACCTTGGCCGGTACGGCTTCGTCAGCCAGGGCGGCAGACACCGCCGAGGCGATATCCAGTTTCGGCAGCAACAGCTCCTTGTGCATCGCTGCGCGGGCAACCTGGTAACGCGACCAGGTGGCACGGGTTTCGGCATCGTCGACGGCGCTCAGCACCCGTCGCAATTCCAGTTCGTCCGCTTCGTTATCCATTACCGCGGACAGCGATTCCTGCAAAGCTTCACGACTCATGGCGGTTCCTCTCTTGGCTGTCGCCGCTGTCTCAGGTTTCCTGCAACAACGGCTGCAGGGCTTTGTCTATGGCCTCCCGAGCGCGGAAGATTCGAGAGCGCACGGTACCCACCGGACATTGCATGACACTGGCAATGTCTTCGTAACTCAACCCGTCGAACTCACGCAGGGTCAATGCCGTGCGCAAATCTTCAGGGAGTTGCTGGATTGTGCGATGGACTGTGCCTTCGATTTCATCCCGCAACAGGGAGCGCTCTGGGGACTCGAGATCCTTGAGACCATGATCGCCGTCGTAAAACTCCGCATCCTCGGAGCTCACATCGCTGTCTGGCGGCCGTCTTCCACGGGACACCAGATAGTTCTTCGCCGTGTTGATGGCGATGCGGTACAGCCAGGTATAAAACGCACTGTCACCGCGAAAATTGCCGAGCGCACGGTAGGCCTTGATAAAGGCTTCCTGCGCCACATCCTGGGCCTCGTGGGTATCGTGAACGAACCGCACGATCAACCCGAGAATCTTGTGCTGATACTTCAGCACCAACAGATCGAACGCTCGCCTGTCACCGCGCTGCACGCGCTCTACAAGCTGCTGATCCTCTTCCTGGGTTAGCATGAACACTCCTCAGTGAACTCGAAGGAGCGTTGCATCAGCCATCGTTCAGGCTTGCAAACATAGACTCGGGCTTTTCGCAAAAGTTCTCTCCTCCAAGCAAGTTTCCTGCGGCCCTTGACTGGCTCGCACGGAAGACGCGGCGCGGGCAAGGCCGGCAGCGTCGATAATCAGGTTTCGGATACGCAGGTGTCAGCCCGGATAGAGCCGCCGCCACGCGTCGCCGCGCGAAATGATGGCGCACGGGCAGCCTTCATAGGATTTCCAGCCATGTAGGAAAGTTCCCACGAAGATTGCCCTCACGTCGCAAGTGGCATGGAAATTGGCCACCGCAGGCTGCTATAAAGGCAACCCGGCCTCTATTCACGATAGTTTCACAATGCCATCTACGCGTGACTATTGTGCCGTGCCCCCTCTAAAGATTACTAGTGTCCCGACATGAGCCAACAATTCCAACATGATGTCCTGGTGATCGGCAGCGGCGCAGCCGGTCTCAGCCTGGCACTCAACCTTCCCGCCCACCTGCGCATCGCCGTACTGAGCAAGGGCGACCTGGCCAATGGCTCGACCTTCTGGGCCCAAGGTGGCGTGGCCGCGGTGCTGGACGACACCGATACCGTGCAGTCCCATGTCGAGGACACACTCAACGCCGGTGGCGGCCTTTGCCACGAAGACGCCGTGCGATTCACCGTCGAGCACAGCCGCGAAGCCATTGAGTGGCTGATCGAACAGGGCGTGCCCTTTACCCGCGATGAGCACTCCAGCGTTGACGATGGCGGGTTCGAATTTCACCTGACCCGTGAAGGCGGGCACAGCCACCGACGCATCATCCATGCTGCCGATGCCACGGGCGCGGCCATTTTCACCACGTTGCTTGAGCAAGCCCGCAAACGCCCTAACATCGAACTGCTTGAGCAACGTGTAGCGGTCGACCTGATTACCGAGCGGCGCCTGGGCTTGCCCGGCGAGCGATGCCTGGGCGCCTATGTGCTGAACCGCAACAGTGGTGAGGTGGATACCTTCGGAGCGCGCTTTACAGTGCTTGCCACCGGCGGTGCCGCCAAGGTCTACCTGTATACCAGCAACCCCGATGGCGCCTGCGGCGATGGCATCGCCATGGCCTGGCGCGCCGGCTGTCGGGTTGCCAATCTGGAATTCAACCAGTTCCATCCGACCTGCCTCTACCATCCGCAGGCCAAGAGTTTCCTCATCACTGAAGCCCTGCGCGGCGAAGGCGCCCTGCTGCGCCTGCCCAATGGTGAACGCTTCATGCCGCGCTTCGACCCACGCGAAGAACTCGCACCGCGCGACATCGTGGCCCGGGCCATCGACCATGAGATGAAGCGCCTGGGTGTGGACTGCGTCTACCTGGACATCACGCACAAGCCGGCTGACTTCATAAAAAGCCATTTCCCGACCGTCTATGAGCGCTGCCTGACCTTCGGTATCGACATCACCCGCCAGCCGATCCCGGTAGTGCCCGCCGCCCACTACACCTGTGGCGGGGTGGTGGTCGACGATCGCGGCCATACCGACGTACCGGGCCTGTACGCCATCGGCGAGACCAGCTTCACCGGCCTGCACGGCGCCAATCGCATGGCCAGCAACTCGCTGCTCGAGTGTTTCGTCTACGGCCGTTCCGCTGCCGCGGACATCGAGGCCCGTCTGGCGCAGATTGCCATGCCCAAAGCCCTGCCATGCTGGGATGCCAGCCAGGTCACCGACTCGGATGAGGATGTGATCATCGCGCACAACTGGGACGAACTGCGGCGGTTCATGTGGGACTACGTGGGCATCGTGCGCACGAGCAAGCGCCTGCAGCGTGCCGAGCATCGCGTGCGCCTGCTACTGGACGAAATCGACGAGTTCTACAGCAACTACAAGGTCAGCCGCGACCTGATCGAGCTGCGCAACCTGGCACAGGTGGCGGAGTTGATGATCCGCTCGGCGATGCAGCGCAAGGAAAGCCGCGGGTTGCATTACACCCTGGATTACCCCGGCATGTTGGCTGAGGCCAAGGACACCATACTGAGTCCGGCCTGAAGATCGGTACCCCTTCGCGGTTAAAACCGCAAAGGGGCGACCCGGCACCTGCCTAGCGGGTCGCGACCTCAGCCCACCTGCGCCGGCTGAATTTGAGCCGTACCCGCAGACGCCGATGCTGATCCGCCCCCAGGGCATCCCCGGCAACGCATTGGCTCTCGCACAGCCAGTGCCCAGGCCTTGCGAACCGCACTACCACCAGGCCCGGCAGCGCCACGCTGTCGCGACACAGTCGCACCGCCTGCCAGCCCCCCGCACGGCTGAAAAGCTGCCAGCCAGAAGCATCCCGACGCAGGCCAGTGACGGCTTGAGCATGGGTCAGCAGTATGCGTCGGGGGATCACCCACCCGGCATGGGCCAGACAAGCGACTGAGGCAGGAAGGGAAAACCACCAAGGCAGTGCACCCAGCCACAAGGCAAGCAACGCCAGCACCTGGCAGATCAGGTAGGCCGTCAGCAGCAGGCGCGAGCCCTGCCAACGGCACTCGAAACACTCACTTGGGCTGGACACGGTCCAGAATGATGCGGACCATGCGCTGTAGCTCCGGGTCTTCGGACTCGGTACGCTCCATGAACCAGCCGAACATGTCCTGATCCTCACAGCTCAACAGGCGAACGTAGAGTTCGCGGTCGGCTTCGCTCAGGGTCGGGTAGACCTCCTGGGTGAAAGGCACCAGCAGTACGTCGAGTTCAAGCATGCCGCGGCGGCTGTGCCAGAAAAGCCGGTTGAGTTCAGTTTGTTCGACCATGGGGCCCTCCTCAAATGGGCGGCCAGTATACAGCCAGGCGCACGAAGCGGCACGAGGCGTTGGTCTAGTCACCTACCTATTTTGTTACTGGCGTTCTATGATGGCCGCCAGTCTTTAGCCACCGCGATCCCCCATGGCCGATTCCGCTTTCTACAGCCCTCTGTCCCACGAGGGCATCCTCGCCGTCCGCGGCTCCGACGCCGGCAAGTTCCTGCAGGGCCAGTTGACCTGCAACATCAACTACCTCAGCCCCGAGCAAGCAAGTCTGGGCGCCCGCTGCATGGTCAAGGGGCGCATGCAGTCGAGCTTCCGCATCCTGCCCGAAGGCAACGGCTACCTGCTGGCCATGGCCAGAGAACTGCTCGAGGCACAGCTGGCCGACCTGAAAAAATACGCCGTGTTTTCCAAGGCCACGCTCAGCGACGAAAGCGCCGCCTGGGCGCGTTTCGGCCTGCAGGGCGGTGATGCGGCGCTGCGGGCCTTGGGTTTGAAGGTGCCGACCAGCGCTGGCGCCACCGAACGCCATGAAGGCCTGATCGCCGTGGCCGTTTCTGAGGGTCGCGTGGAACTTTGGGTTCCGGCGGACGCCGCCGCCAGCGTGCGTGAAAAACTGGCAACCGCATTGCCTGAAGGGCCTCTCAACGACTGGCTGCTGGGGCAGATCCGTGCTGGCATCGGCCAGGTCATGGGCCCGACCCGTGAGCTGTTCATCCCGCAGATGATCAATTTGCAGGCGCTCGATGGCGTGAGTTTCAAAAAGGGCTGTTACACCGGCCAGGAAATCGTTGCGCGCATGCAGTACCTGGGCAAGCTCAAGCGACGTCAGTACCGCTTGCTGCTGGACCAGCAGGATATTCCTGCCCCGGGTGCGCAAATCTTCTCGCCGACCCATGGTTCATCGGTTGGCGAAGTGGTCATTGCGGCCACCACGGGCCAGAGCTGCGAACTGCTTGCGGTACTCGGTGCCGAGGCCGTGGAAGACGACAACCTGCACCTGGGCAGCCTGCAAGGCCCACGCCTGAGGGTTTCGAGCCTGCCTTACGAACTGGATCGCGACCGGGAAATCCAGCGCTGACCAGCCCGCCACCCCTGCTGTAGAGAAGTACATGAACAAGCTGGCCGAGATGGTTCAAGCACAGTTGCTGGCTGCCATCGCCAACGATGACCTGGTTCTGCCTACCCTTCCGGAAGTTGCCCTGAGCATCCGCGAGGCCGCCGAGGACACGGAAATCAGCGTTGCTGCCCTGAGCAAGGTGATTGGCCGCGATGCGGCCCTCTCCGCCCGCCTGATCAAGGTGGTGAACAGCCCACTGCTGCGGGCGGCGATCGAGGTCACCGACCTGCACACGGCCATCACCCGCCTGGGTATCAACTACAGCTGCAACCTGGCCATCGGCCTGGTGATTGAGCAGATCTTCCATGCACGCTCACCGGCAGTTGAGCAAAAATTAAGGGATATCTGGGCAAACAGCCTCGAAGTTGCGGGCATCAGCTATGAAATCTGCCGCCGCTTTACTCACCTCAAGCCTGACCAGGCCACCCTCGGCGGCCTGGTCAACCAGATCGGCGCGCTGCCAGTACTGATCTACGCCGAAGAGCACAATGAACTGCTCTCCGACCCGGTCTGCCTGCACTACGTGATCGAGCAGATCCAGCCTGTGCTGGGCGACAAGATCCTTTCGTCATGGGAATTCCCCGAGCAACTGGTGAATTTGCCAAGCCAGGTGCAGGACCTGGACCGGCGCACCGACAAAGTCGACTACATCGACGTGGTGCAGATTGCCCGCTGCCTAAGCCAGCGCGGACGCAGCAGACCGTTGGCGGCATTGCCCGCCTACCGGCACCTGGGGTTGCCGTTTGGCACGGAGCTGGAGATTGGCGAACTGCTGGAAGCGCGGAGCATGCTGCGCTAGCCAGCGCCATGTCCGCCAAAGGTTCTACGCAGGCAAGAACTCAGTCAGCGATAAAACTCACACGTACTTTCAACCCCCCATTCTCGCCGTCATGCAGACTGATCTGCGCCAGGTGCGCGCGACAGATCTCACCGACAATCGCCAACCCCAAGCCAGTCCCCTGGGCACTGCGGCGATAGAAACGCTCGAACACCCGTTCGCGCTCATCTTCGGGAATACCGGAACCATCATCTTCGACCTCCAGTACCGCTGGCGCCAAGACCCGCAAAATCACATTACCGCCCGCAGGGGTATGTGCCAGAGCGTTGTCCACCAGGTTGCTGAGCAACTCATTGAGCAAGGTCGGCTCCCCCTTGATCCATACCGGCGCCGTGGCCTCCAGCGCCAAGGCCACACCCCGTTTATGCGCCAGAGGTGCCATGGCCATGCCCAGCTCGCGGGCCAGCTGGCTGAGGTCCAGGCGCTGAGCGCCACCTTCGGCGATTGCCCGAGCGCCATTCTCCACCCGTGCCAACGATAAAAGCTGGTTGGCCAGATGGGTCAGCCTGTCAGTACCTTGGGCGGCAGACTCCAGCGTCTGGTGCCACTCTTCGGGCTGCTTGGAGCGCAAGCCCAATTCGACCCGTGCCTTGAGCGCTGCCAAAGGCGTGCGCAGTTCGTGGGCGGCCTCGGCAATGAACTGCGCCTGGCGCTCGAACTGCCCTCGCAAGCGTTCGGTGAAGTGATTCAAGGCACGCACCAGCGGGTCAAGCTCACGCTGCACCTGCACCAGCGGCAGCGCGCGCAGGTCATCCGGCTGGCGATCTTCCACGGCTTTGCGCAGACGCTCCAGCGGGCGTAGCGCCGCACTCACTGCGAACCAGACCATCCCCAATGCCCCCAGCGCCAGCATGCCCAGGCGCAGCAGGGTATCGGCCATCAGCCCGCGGGCCATCCTCACCCGCGCCTCCTCCGTCTCGGCCACACGAATTTCAGCCATGCCGTTCATGTTCGGCTCGCTGACCGCCTTGAGCAGACTGACCACGCGCACGTCCTGCCCGAGGTAGGTGGCGTTGTAGAAGCGCGCCAGCGCCGGGTAATCGTCGGTACGCGGTGTGCCCGGCGGGGGTGGCGGCAGGTTCTCGTAGCCCGAGATCAGTTTCTGGTTTATGTCCAGCACCTGGTAGTAAATGCGCCCGGCACTGTCGTAGGCAAACGTGTCCAGCGCCACGTAAGGCACGTCCGCGCTGAGCGTGCCGTCTCGCTGGGACAGGCCGGCAGCGATGGTCCGCGCCGATGCCAGCAAGGTCCGGTCATAGGCGGTATCGGCAGCCTCGCGGCCATTCCAGTAGGCGCTCAGGCCGCTGGCCAGCATCAGCACTACCAGCAACAGCGCCAGGTTGCCCAGCAAGCGCCCGCGCAGGCTGCCATTGTCACGCATCACGGTGCTCGAGCAGGTAGCCCAGGCCGCGGAACGTGACAATGGCCACCGACTGGCCGTCGAGCTTCTTGCGCAGGCGGTGGATGTAGATTTCGATGGCGTCGGGGCTGGCCTCTTCGTCGAGGCCGAAGACCTGGGCGGCCAATTGCTCCTTGCTCATCACTCGGCCGGGGCGTGCGATCAGCGCCTCAAGTACGCTCTGCTCACGGGAGGTCAGGGTCAGGTTGTCCTCGCCCAGGGCGAACCGCCGGGTATCAAGGTCATACACCAGCGGGCCGCAGCGCTGCTGGCGCTCACCACCGAGCACGCTACGCCGCAGCAAGGCCTTGACCCGTGCTTCCAATTCGGTCAGCTCAAAGGGTTTCGCCAGGTAATCATCGGCGCCAAGGTTCAGGCCATGCACCCGGTCCTTCACATCGCTGCGCGCGGTCAGCATCAGCACCGGCAGGGTCTTGCCGCGCCCGCGCAGGCGGGCCAGCACTTCAAAGCCGTCCATGCGTGGCAGGCCCACATCGAGCACGGCAACAGCATACTCCTCGCTGGCCAGGGCCAGATCGGCGGCCACGCCGTCATGCAGCACATCCACGGTCAAACCATGGCTCTTCAGGGCCTGGGCCACGCTTTCGGCCAGTTGTACGTGGTCTTCGACCAGCAGCACACGCATCGGATTCTCCCTGCTCGGGTGGGGCGGTGGCGCGGAGTGTACCGCTGTAGCCCGGTCTGTGAAGCCCCTTGTAACAAACCTTTCAGGCTGAAAGGTTAGCGAAAGGTTCGTTACCTAGCATCGCACCACGGTCGCCCTATGCGCCGAAAAAAGCACCAGCAAGGTGCATCGAATAAGAACAATAACGGAGTCATCCTCGATGCTGTCATCGCAGCCGCAGGCGTTCGCGCCTACCCGTTCCCTTTCCGCACGCCCATACGCATGCGCTTGCGCCTTCGCGCTTGCCGGCGTCGCCCCGATGAGCCAGGCCGCCTTCTTCGAAGACAGCACGGCAACCTTCGAAACCCGCAACATGTACTTCAACCGCGACTTCCGCGACGGCACCAGTGCGCAGCAATCCAAGCGCGACGAATGGGCTCAGGGCCTGATGCTCAACTTCGAGTCCGGCTACACCGACGGCACCGTGGGCTTTGGCCTGGACGCCTTGGGCATGCTCGGCATCAAGCTCGACTCAAGCCCCGACCGCGCAGGCTCCGGTCTGTTGCCGACCCACGATGATGGCAAGGCCGCCGATGAGTACTCCAAGCTCGGCCTGACAGGCAAAGTGAAAGTGTCCGAGACCGAACTGAAAATCGGCACGCTGATCCCCGAACTGCCGACCCTGCAGCCCAACGACGGGCGCATCCTGCCGCAGACCTTCGAGGGCGGCCTGGTCACGTCAAAAGAGATCAACAACCTCACCTTCACCGGCGGGCGCCTGGAGAAGGCCAAAGATCGCAATGACACCAACTGGGAAGACCTCGCTCTGAACAACAAGAATGGTCGCTTCGGCGGCACGTTCTCGGCAGACAACCTAGACCTGGCGGGCGTCGACTACCAGTTCACCGACCGCATCACCGGCAGCTACCACTTCGCCCAACTCGACGATATCTACCGCCAGCACTTCCTCGGCATGATCGCCACCCAGCCTTGGGGCCCAGGCACCTTCGGTGCCGACCTGCGCCTGGCAGTGAGCGACGATCAGGGCCAGGCCAAGGCCGGCAACATCGACAACACCACCGTCAACGGCATGTTCAGCTATGCCTTGGGCGGGCATAAAGTGAGCGCCGCCTACCAACACCTGTCAGGTGACAGCGCCTTCCCTTATGTCGATGGTGCCGACCCGTACCTGGTCAACTTCGTGCAGATCAACGACTTCGCCGGTGCCGACGAGCGCTCCTGGCAAGTGCGCTACGACTACAACTTCGCGGCGTTGGGCGTCCCCGGCCTGACCTTCATGACCCGCTACATCAACGGCGACAACGTCAGCCGCGCCGATGGCAGCGAGGGCAAGGAGTGGGAGCGCAATACCGAGTTCAAGTACGTGGTACAAAGCGGCCCGTTGAAAAACGTCGCCGTGCGCCTGCGCAACGCCACCTTCCGTTCGAACTTCGCCCGCGATGCCGACGAAGTGCGGCTGCTGGTGAGCTACAGCGTCGCCCTGTGGTAACCCATAACAACAACGCTCACGGAGATAGACGATGACCTTTTCACTGCGCCGCCTCGCCCTGGCTACCGGCTGCCTGCTGCTGGCCGGCAATGCCCTCGCCGCCGAACCCAAACGCCCCGAATGCATCGCCCCGGCCTCGCCCGGCGGCGGTTTCGACCTGACCTGCAAATTGGTGCAAAGCGCCCTTGTGCAGGAAAAGATCCTCAGCAAACCGATGCGCGTCACCTACATGCCAGGCGGTGTCGGCGCAGTGGCCTACAACGCCGTGGTAGCGCAGCGCCCGGGCGATGCCGGCACGCTGGTGGCGTGGTCCAGCGGCTCCTTGCTCAACCTGGCCCAGGGCAAGTTCGGCCGCTTCGACGAAAATGCCGTGAAATGGCTGGCGGCGGTCGGCACCAGCTACGGCGCCATTGCCGTGAAAAGCGATTCGCCCTACAAGACCCTCGATGACCTGGTCGCAGCGCTGAAGAAAGACCCGAGCAAGGTGGTGATCGGCTCCGGTGGCACCGTCGGTAGCCAGGACTGGATGCAGACTGCCCTGATCGCCAAGGCCGCCGGCATCAACCCCCGCGACCTGCGCTACGTGGCCCTGGAAGGGGGCGGTGAAATCGCCACCGCGCTGCTAGGTGGCCACATCCAGGTCGGCTCCACCGACATCTCCGACTCCATGCCACACATCCAGAGCGGCAACATGCGCATCCTTGCGGTGTTCTCGGAAAACCGCCTGGACGAGCCGGAGATGAAAGACATCCCCACCGCCAAGGAACAGGGTTACGACATCGTCTGGCCGGTGGTGCGCGGTTTCTACCTTGGGCCGAAAGTGAGCGATGAAGAGTACGCCTGGTGGAAGGACTCCTTCGACAAGATGCTTGCCTCTGAAGACTTCGCCAAGCTGCGTGACCAGCGCGAGCTGTTCCCGTTCGCCATGACAGGTGACGAACTGGACGGCTATGTGAAGAAGCAAGTGGCGGACTACAAGGCACTGGCCAAGGAATTCGGCCTGGTTCAGTAAGCCTGGGTGCCGATACTGGCCCCATCGCCGGCAAGCCGGCTCCCACAGCTACAGCGTTGCTCACACCGTGGGAGCCGGCTTACCGGCGAATAGGCCTGCACGGCCACTGCAACCTCAATGAGGATTCCCAATGATCCTGCAACGTATCTTCGCCCTGGCTTTGCTGGCGGTGTGCGCCGCCCTGGCCGTGATGGCCTGGCCCTACCAGGCGGCCTTTTCCTACGAACCGGTCGGCCCACGTGCCTACCCGCTGTTGATGCTTGGCCTGATGAGCCTGGGCCTGCTCTATCTCGCCATACGCCCCACGCCCATCGTGCACAAGGACGACGAGCCTGCGCTGGACCGCGCAACCCTGACCAAGATTACCGCCTGCGTCGGCCTGCTGCTGGTCTTCGCCAGCACCTTTGAAGCCTTGGGCTTCATCATCAGCGCCATCTTGGTTGGCATCCCTATGGCCCGCTTGTACGGCGGCCGCTGGTTGCACAGCACCCTGGTGGTGGTGGGCATGAGCCTGTTCCTCTACTGGCTGTTCGACCGCGTGATGGATGTGCCCCTGCCCCTCGGCCTGCTGAGCGTACTGGAGAACTGACAGATGGATACCTTGAGCTACCTGGGCCAGGGCTTCGGCGTCGCCCTGACCCCCTACAACCTGGTTACCGCCCTTTCGGGCACCCTCATCGGCACCGTGGTCGGCCTGCTGCCGGGCCTGGGCCCGATCAACGGCGTGGCGCTGCTGATCCCGATCGCATTCGCCCTCGGCCTGCCCCCAGAGTCGGCACTGATCCTGTTGGCAGCGGTGTACCTGGGCTGCGAATACGGCGGGCGGATTAGCTCGATCCTGCTGAATATCCCGGGCGAGGCCTCGACCGTGATGACCACCCTCGACGGCTACCCGATGGCCCGCAACGGCCTGGCTGGCGTTGCCCTGTCGCTGTCGGCGTGGAGTTCGTTCATTGGCGCACTCATCGCCACCTGCGGCATGGTGCTGTTCGCCCCGCTGCTGGCGAAATGGGCGATTGCCTTCGGGCCGGCGGAGTACTTCGTGCTGATGGTGTTCGCTATCGTTGCTTTGGGCGGCATGGCCGGGGACAAACCGCTGAAGACCTTCATCGCCGCACTGATCGGCCTGTTCCTGTCAGCGGTCGGTATCGACGCCAACAGCGGCGTATACCGCTTCACCGGTGATAGCGTGCATCTGGCCGACGGTATCCAGTTCGTGGTGCTGGTGCTGGGCCTGTTCTCGATCAGCGAAATCCTGCTGCTGCTGGAGAAGACTCATCATGGGCATCAAGCGGTCAAGGCCACAGGGCGCATGCTGTTCAACTTCAAGGAAGCGGCCTCGGTGTTCGTCGTCAACATCCGCTGCGGCCTGCTTGGGTTCATCATGGGCGTGCTGCCAGGTGCGGGAGCGACCTTGGCCAGCGCCGTGGCCTACATGAGCGAGAAGCGCATCGCTGGGGAAAGCGGCAAGTTCGGCAAGGGCGATGCCCGTGGCCTGGCTGCCCCGGAAACAGCCATCGGCGCATCCTGCTGCGGCGCGCTGGTACCAATGCTGACCTTGGGTGTTCCCGGGTCGGGCACCACGGCGGTGATGATCGGTGCACTGACCCTGTACAACATCACCCCCGGCCCCCTGCTGTTCGAACAGCAACCTGACATTGTCTGGGGGCTGATCGCTTCGCTGTTCGTCGCCAACATCATGCTGGTGATCCTGAACATCCCGATGATCCGCATCTTCACCCGCATCCTCGCCGTGCCGAACTGGGCGCTGGTGCCGGTAATCGCGATCATCACCGCGATCGGTGTATACGCGGTGCACGCCACCACCTTCGACCTGTTCCTGATGGTTGGCATCGGCATCATGGGCTACATCCTGCGCAAGCTGGACTTCCCGCTGTCGCCTATCCTGCTCGGCTTCATCCTGGGCGGCCTGATGGAGCAGAACCTGCGCCGTGCGCTGTCGATTTCCAATGGCGAGCTGGGCATTCTGTGGTCGAGCTCGATCAGCATGGGCATCTGGGTACTGGTGGTGTGCATGCTCTGCCTGCCGCTGTTGCGCATCTGGCGCAAGCGTAGCCGGCAGCGTCGGGCGATGGCCGATGCCTGATCGGTCGTTGCCGCTGTACTGGGCGACAGGGCTGGTCGGCCTGGCGGGCGGGTATCTCGCCAGCCAGGTCGGCTGGCCCTTGCCCTGGATGGTCGGCTCCTTGCTGGCGATCATCCTGGTGCGCTGCCTGACGCCCTGGCAACTTTCAGAAATCCCCAATGGCCGCAAATGCGGCCAATGCATCATCGGCTTGGGTATTGGCCTGCACTTCACCCCTGCCGTGATCGAACAGGTCGCCAGCCATTTCGTGCTGATCTTCTTTGCCGCATTGCTGACCACCGTTTCCAGCGTGGTTGGCGTGTGGTTGCTGCGGCGTACCGGCGAAGACCGTGCCACGGCATTTTTTGCCAGCATGCCCGGCGGCTCCGGGGAGATGGTCAACCTCGGCGCGCGTAACGGCGCGGTGCTCAGCCAGGTGGCTGCGGCGCAAAGCCTGCGTGTGCTGGCAGTGGTGCTGTGCGTACCGGCGCTGTTCAAATTCCTGATCGGCGACGGCGTGCCGCTCAATCATGCCGGCAGCGTCAGCTGGGGCTGGCTGGCGCTGATCGCACCGCTGGGTGTGGCGGTCGGTTTCGCCTGGCAGGGCTTGCGCCAGCCTAACCCCTGGCTGTTCGGGCCGTTGCTGGTAGCCTCCACGGTAAGCCTGGCGGGCAACCTGCAGATCGCCCTGCCCGACGGTGCCAGCCAGATCGGCCAATGGTTGATCGGCAGTGGCCTGGCCTGCCACTTCAATCGCGCATTCTTCCGCCGTGCTCCGTCGTTCTTGCTGCGCACGTTGCTCGCCACTGCGCTATGCATGCTGATCGCGGGCACTGCCGCCTGGGGGTTGAGCGTGATGACTGCGCTGGATCTGCGCTCGCTGACGCTGGGCATGATGCCGGGCGGCATTGCCGAGATGAGCCTGACCGCAGAGACATTGCAGCTGTCGGTGCCGTTGGTGACGGCGTTGCAGGTGATGCGATTGCTGTTCGTGCTGTTTCTGGCCGAACCGCTGTTCAGATGCTGGGTGAAAGGCCAGCACTGAAAGCTTTGCAGGTGATCGCCGGCAAGCCGGCCACTGAGCACCGGCTCGCCCCTTAAAGCGGCGGTAACGCCCAGTTGATCGGCGCCAGGCCACGCTGTTCGAGGAAGCCGTTGGTCCGGCTGAAATGCCCGCAACCCAGGAAGCCACGGTACGCAGACAGTGGCGACGGGTGCACCGATTTCAGCACCAGGTGCTTGGTGCCATCGATCAGTTTCTGCTTGCTCTGGGCATGTGCGCCCCACAGCAGGAACACCACATTCGGGCACTGCTCGCTGACCACCTGGATGATACGGTCGGTAAAGAATTCCCAGCCTTTCTTGGCATGCGAAGCGGCATTGGCGCGCTCCACGGTCATGGTCGTGTTGAGCAGCAGCACACCCTGCTCCGCCCAGCTCTGCAGGTAACCATGGCTGGCAATGGGAATGTTCAGGTCGCGATGCAGTTCCTTGTAGATGTTGACCAGCGATGGCGGCGTCGGCACACCCGGCTGCACCGAAAAGCACAGGCCGTGTGCCTGGCCCGGGCCGTGATAGGGGTCCTGGCCGAGGATGACGACTTTCACCTGCTCAAGCGGCGTGGAGTTGAGCGCATTGAAGATCATCGGGCCTGGCGGGTAGATTTCCTTGCCGGCGGCGTACTCCTGGCGCAGGAATTCACGCAGCTGGTGCATGTAGGGCTGGTCGAACTCGGCACGCAGGGCGTTTTTCCAGCCGGGTTCAAGTTTGATGCGATCGTCGTCAGTCATGAGGCCATCCGTAAACAATGGCGCGACACTAGGTAAGCCATCCCCCCTTGTCAATCGGTCTGACCTATGGCCTGCATGATCGCCCAGGCAAGCCATACTTGAGCGATGACTTGAACGAGGTAGTCCATGGCCATTCATTGCGAGGTACTCACCGGCGCCGATGGCGCCCGCATCGGCATTGCCACACTGGATGCGCCCAAGGCGCTCAATGCCCTGAACCTGCCGATGATCGAAGTGCTCGGCGAATACCTGCAAGACTGGGCCCGCGACCCGGGCGTTGTCTGTGTATTGCTGCGTGGCAACGGCGCCAAGGCATTCTGCGCCGGTGGCGATGTACGGGCACTGGCCCAGGCCTGCCGCGATCACCCCGGCAGCGTGCCACCGCTGGCAGCCACGTTCTTTGCCGCCGAATACCGCCTCGACTATCTCCTGCACACCTACGCCAAGCCGGTGCTGTGCTGGGGCCACGGCCATGTGCTGGGGGGCGGCATGGGGCTGTTGCAGGGGGCGGGGGTACGCATAGTCACGCCTAGCAGCCGCCTGGCAATGCCGGAAATCAGCATTGGCCTCTACCCCGACGTGGGCGCTAGCTGGTTTCTTGCGCGCCTGCCGGGCAAGCTCGGGCTGTTTCTGGGGCTGACCGGCGCCCCCATCAATGCCCGGGACGCAATCGACCTGGGCCTGGCAGACCGCTTCTTTGGCGAGCATCAACAAGAAGGGCTTATCGAAGAATTGTTGCAACTGAACTGGCAAGAGCAGACCGACCTGCAGCTGAACAGCCTGCTCAAGGCGGAGCAGCACCGCGCCTATGCCGAACTGCCGGAGGCGCAATGGCTGCCTCGGCGCCAGATGATCGATGCGCTGCTCGATGTTGCAGACCCGGCGGCCGCGTGGCGTGCGCTGGAAGGGCTCAAGCAGCATGACGACCCATTGTTGGCTGATGCAGGCCAACGCCTGCAGGAGGGCTGCCCGCTCACGGCGCACCTGGTCTGGGAACAGATCCGTCGGGCCCGGCATCTGTCATTGGCCCAGGTATTCCAGATGGAATACAGCATGAGCCTCAATTGCTGCCGTCATCCCGAATTCAGCGAAGGCGTGCGCGCCCGCCTGCTGGACAAGGACAACCAACCACGCTGGCACTGGCCGGATGTTGCGCAAGTGCCGGCCGCCGTGGTCGAGGCCCATTTTGCGAAGGTATGGGAGGGGCGCCACCCCTTGGCCGATCTTGCCTGACCTGCGCCGCTCTGCGCCCGCGTCACCCGTTACCGTTGCCAGTTGCGATCACCACCGCGCCCACCATCCGGGCGGCGATCACGATCACCCCGTCCATTGGAATGCCAACGGTCATTCTGGTACCGCCGGCTGTCATTGCGGTAATCATGCCGGTCGCGATCACGGCCGTAGTCATAACGCTGGCGATTGCCATAATCATGACGCGGGTTGCCATGCCACTGCTTCATCCCCGGCTGCGGGTGCGGACGGTATTGCGGCACGGGCGCAGGCCGGTAGTAACGCGGTGCCGGCTGGTAGTAATAGCGCGGTTGGGGGGCTACGTAATAGCGGTCATGGCGGTAATAACCCGGCGAGGCATACCGGTCAGCGGTGTAGTAATCGGTACGATAGTAACGGCCTCCCTCGTGGTAGGGCACGCAGGCGGTTGTCATCAGGCCCAACAGGGCGATCAACAGAATTCGATAGGACATGGCGGCCTCCTGGACCGCTGGGGTGCCCGTACAGCGGCGCTGCCGAGCGTCGAAGCCAAAGCGAACATCGACAAGGATTCAGACATTGCCGCCATCGTGCAGTGCCATTTGCGCAATAATTTGAAATAGCTTCGATACCCCAATAAACCTGCAGTCTTTTCCCGGCCATATCACTAGAATGAGCACCTCAATGATGCAAGCAGGCCGGCCGCAACCGTGCCTGCATTGAACACCCCGGACTAGTGTATGAATGACAGCCAGCGCTGCCCTGCCTGCGGCGCCCTCAACCAATGCACCCTGGCCGACCCGCGCACTGCGGCAGCAGCCTGCTGGTGCTACGCCGTGAGCATTGACCCCGCAGTTCTGAAGGCCCTGCCAACCGAGCTGCGCGACAAAGCCTGCCTCTGCCCGCGCTGCGCCGCAGGGGCGGCTCTGCCCGAGAACGCGCCCGCCCAGGTCGAGGCAGAAAAGCGCTAGACTGCGCGCCCCTCCCCTCGACGTCCTCGATGCCATGCGCCTTGACCGCTTCCTCGCCAACCTGCCCAGCTATAACCGCCAGCAAGTACGCCTGCTGCTGGTGCAGCGCCGCGTGCGGGTGGATGGCGAAACGGTAGCCGACCCACGGGCGGAAGTCCGCGAATTCAGTCGAATCGAGGTGGATGATCAACTGCTCCAGGCGGGGCGCCCGGCGCGCTACCTGATGCTGCACAAACCGGTCGGCTGCGTCAGCGCCACTCACGATTCACAGCATCGCACTGTACTCGACCTGCTGCCTGAGCCGTTGCGCGCGGACCTGCACATTGCCGGGCGGCTCGACTACAACACCACCGGGCTGATGATCCTGACCAACGACGGCCAATGGTCGCGGCGACTGACCCAGCCGGCGACCAAGCTGCCCAAGCACTATCTGGTGGAAACGGAAGATGAAATCGGCGCGCATTACATCGAAAAGTTTCGCGCAGGCTTCTATTTCGCCTTCGAAGACCTGACCACCCTCCCCGCGCAACTGGACATCCTTGGCCCGCGCACGGCGAGGCTGGCCATCATTGAAGGGCGGTATCACCAGGTCAAGCGCATGTTCGGGTACTTCGACAATAAGGTTGTAGGGTTGCACAGGGAAACCATGGGTGCGATACAGCTCGATCCAGGCTTGGCGCCAGGTGAGTTCCGGGCGCTAACGGCTGCGGAAATCGCCTCGGTCCAGACCGGTTGAGGCGCTGTACGGACGTCATACGACCGCCCGGCGACAAAAGTCACAATTTCACCCAGCCGGCACTTGCGTGATCCCCAACCCACTGCTTGACTCCTAACTTGTCGGTCCGCGCGTGACTCGTCAGTCACGCTGCGCGCCAAGACATCTTTTTGCCGGCTACCCAAGGCCTCGATGCCTTGGAGCACGTCAAATTGCCCGCCAAAAACAATACCGTCGACACATGTGCCAAGGATCGACACAGGGCCCGGTAATTCCTTCAGGCAAATGCCTACCTGTCATAAAGAACGTGCACCCTAGGTGACGCGAACACCCTTTTTGCGCCAGGAGTCGATGACATGAGGCCAGAAATCGCTGTACTTGATATCCAAGGTCAGTATCGGGTTTACACGGAGTTCCATCGCGCGGATGCAGCCGAGAAGACGATCATCCTGATCAATGGCTCGCTGGCCACCACGGCTTCGTTCGCCCAGACGGTGCGTAACCTGCACCCACAATTCAACGTCGTGCTGTACGACCAGCCCTACTCGGGCAAGTCCAAGGCGCACAACCGCCAGGAACGCCTGATCAGCAAAGAAGACGAGGCGCATATCCTGCTTGAGCTGATCGAGCACTTCCAGGCCGACCACGTGATGTCGTTCTCCTGGGGCGGTGCCTGCACCCTGCTGGCGCTGGCGCACCAGCCTCGTATAGTGAAAAAGGCGGTGGTCAGCTCGTTCTCGCCGGTGATCAACGAACCGATGCGCGACTACCTGAACCGTGGTTGCCAGTACCTGGCTGCCTGCGATCGCTACCAGGTCGGCAACCTGGTCAACGACACCATCGGCAAGCACCTGCCATCGCTGTTCAAGCGTTTCAACTACCGGCATGTCAGCAGCCTGGACAGCCACGAGTATGCGCAGATGCACTTCCACATCAACCAGGTGCTGCAGCATGACCTGGAACGGGCACTGCGAGGCGCGCGCAACATCGACATCCCGGTGCTGTTCATCAACGGCGACCGTGACGAGTACACCACCGCAGAAGACGCTCGCCAGTTCGGCAACCATGTCGGCAAGAGCCACTTCACGGTGATCCGTGATGCCGGGCACTTCCTGGACATGGAGAACAAGACGGCCTGCGAAGCCACCCGCAGCGCGTTGCTCGGCTTCCTCAAGCCGACCGTGCGCCAGGCACGGGCACGCACCCCGTTCAACGCCAGCCAAGAGCAGCATGCATGGGCCATCTGAGTGCATCGGCGCCCTGTAGCCATGGCCTGCAGGCTACGGGCGCCGACAGTTTTTTTCACCGGTTTATAACGAGGGCTTCTAATTCCGGGCAGGTTCTGGTAAAAAGTCGGGCGCAGACGCGGGTATAGTTTAATGGTAGAACAGTAGCTTCCCAAGCTTCCGACGAGGGTTCGATTCCCTCTACCCGCTCCACACCGCATTCCCGCATGGCGTTCAACCAACGTCATCGCTGCCCTTGAGGCGAAGATCATCCGCAAGCCGCCCTGCTTGCCGCCTTCAACAGCTCAGTACCCCAGCCTTTTCAGCAAACCCGACTCGCTTTCAGCCGGGCGATCATAAAAGCGCAGTAGCGCACCCGCCCTGTTGGTAAAGATCCCATCCACCCCTGCCTTCATGCTTGCGGCGAAGTCCTGCGCGTCATCGAGCGTATAGACGTGCACCAGCAGCCCGCGCTCATGGCTGGCCTGGTTCATCCATGGCTGAATGAGATCGGCATAGCTCTGTTCGCCCAGCTTGCTGCGCTTGGCAGAAGGCCCGGTACCGATCGCACCGCCCTGCTTGGCGAAATCCAGCCAGCGCAGGAACTCAGCCCGGCTCTTCGGTTGCTGGCGTGCATAAAAGGCGGCCTTGTCGCTTTCGCCTGAATCCGCGAAATCTTGTCCCGAGGCCGGTGCGATGGCCTTGGTACCCACCCACAGCAGCAGAATCTTCGGTACCTGCGGCATCGCCTCGTGCAGCAACGCCAGGCTGTTGCGATCGAATGTCTGCAGCACCACGCGCCCAGGCCGGTCGAGCCAGCCACGGGCCTCCAAGCGCTCTTCGAGCTGCTGCTCAATGCCTGGAAACTGGCTGGGAACCTTGGTCTCGATGTACAGACCGGGCTGGCGCTGCGGGTTGCCTTCGGCAATATCGATGACTTCGTCAAGGGTAAGGATCGAGAGTTTGGCGAACGATGCCCTGGCACGTGCCGGGTAGGCGCTGTTGAACCAGCTGCCGGCGTCCAGGGACTTGAGCTCGGCGAGGGTAAACGCACTCACCGGGCTGTGTTTGCGCTCGGGGAAACGCTCGGCGACATCGCTGGTACGTGACAGCTCATCATCGTGGACCACAACCAGCACGCCGTCGCGCGTGCGCTGCAGGTCCAGTTCCAGGTAGTCGGCGCCCAACTCGCGGGCCAACAGGTAGGCGGGCCTGGTTGATTCCGGTGCGTGGTAAGAGGCCCCGCGGTGAGCAATCACGGCCGGGTATGGTATGCCGTGGGCTCCGGCGAGGGCTTTGCCGTCCGCTGCCAGGGCCACTGAGGCCGGCCCCAGAGATGCCAAGGCCAGCATCCCGATCAAACAATTGCGCATGTGAAGTCCTCTTTCATTCTGCGAACCTTGTCGTGGCTGTGGCGCAACCCTCGCACACATTGCATGACATGCTAAAGTCGCCACCGTTTCCCGCTCCAGCGAATGGACCCATCATGCCCGCACTAGACGCCCACCTCGCCACCTGGCAGGAACTCGCCCAACGCCACCCCTGCGATGCCCTGCTACTGGGCAACGGCGCCAGCCGCGTGCTGTGGAAAACATTCGGCTATTTCTCGCTGTTCGAGGAGGCCCAGCGCGCCGGCCGCAAGAAAGGCCTGGCGATCAGCGACCAGGCCTTGTTCAAGTCCTTGGGCACCGAATTGTTCGAACCGGTGCTGAGCACGCTGAACCAGACTGTGCGCGCCAATGCCGCCCTGGCGATCAACTCTACTGCGCCGCTGAACCGCTACTACTCGATCAAGGAAGCGCTGATCCACGCCGTGCGTACCGTGCACCTGCCATGGCCGAAGATGCCAGCGACAACCTTGGCATCGATCAACCAAGCCTTGCGCGGCTACCGCAGTGTCTATACCAGCAACTACGACCTGATCCTGCCTTGGGCAGTGCAGTACGCACCCCAGGGCTTCGCCACGCTGTTCGATGAACAAGGCTTCTTCGACGTACGCCGCACCCGCAGCGAAGGGACGCGTGTGCTGCATTTGCACGGCGGCCTGCACCTGCTCAAGCTGCCCGACGGTACCACCCGTCAGCGCAGCGCCGAAAGCGCCGAGCTGCTGGACGGCTTCGCCGTGAACATTCCGGGTGAAGTACCGCTGTTCGTCAACGAAGACCGTAGTGACGAAAAACTGCGCGCCATCCGCAACTCGGACTACCTGGCTTGGTGTCTGGGCCAGTTGGCCCAGGAAAACCAGGGGCTATGCCTGTTCGGGCAGCACCTGGACAGCAGCGACCAGCATCTGCTCGACGCCATTCGCCAGGCGCGGCCGCGCCATCTTTCGATTGCCATAAGGCCGTTGAGCGAGGCTTCGGTGGTCAATCAGAAGCAGCACTTTGTGGACCGCTTTGGTGATCTGGCGGGGACAGCGCTGCATTTCTTTGATGCGGGTACGCATCCGTTGGGGTTGGCGGAGTACGCGGTTAAGATGCCAGTGCATGCAGAACACTGACAGGCGCTCGGGGACGAGCGCCACAGCCGACTTACGCTGAGATGGGGGGAATCAACCCGTCGTTGCGCAACAACGTCTCCAGGCAATGCTCCTGCACCCCATAAAACGCTTTCAGTTGCGCAATCTTCTCCAGCAGCGCTTGCGCCGCTACGGGCTGCTTGCGCTTCACCGCAAGAATCATCTTGTTCTTGTTGGTGTGCTCAAGCGAGATGAACTCGAACACCTTGGTCTCGTAACCACAGGCTTCCAGATACAGCGCGCGCAAGCTGTCGGTGAGCATCTCCGCCTGCTGCCCCAGATGCAGGCCATATTGCAGCATCGGCTGTAGCAAGCCCGGGCTGTGCAGTTGCGGGCGAATCTGCTTGTGACAGCACGGCGAGCACATGATGATCGCGGCGTTGCAACGGATTCCGGTGTGGATCGCGTAATCGGTGGCAATGTCGCAGGCATGCAGGGCGATCATCACCTCGATGGCCTCGGGTACTACGCTGCGTACGTCACCGCATTGAAACTCCAGGCCTGGGTGCTGCAGACGCGAAGCCGCTGCATTGCACAAATCGACCATGTCCTGACGCAGCTCCACCCCTGTCACCTGCGCTGCGCGGCCCAGGCTGTTGCTCAGATAGTCGTGCATGGCGAAGGTCAGGTAGCCCTTGCCTGAACCGAAATCGGCTACCCGAAGCACCTGGTCAGGCGGCACCGGCGCATTGGCCAGTGCGTGATCGAACACTTCCACGAATTTGTTGATCTGCTTCCACTTGCGCGACATGGACGGTATCAGGGCGCCTTGCGCGTCAGTCACGCCCAGATCGCGCAGGAAGGGCCGCGACAGTTCCAGGTAGCGCTTCTTCTCGCGGTCGTGGCCCGTGCCGGCAGCAGCCTCGCGCGGCGCCTGGGCACCGTGGCGCTGGAGCATCGGTTTGCCCTTCTTGCTGAAGGTCAGTTGCACTTCGCCGTCGGCGTCGAACAGGTGGGCGTTGCGAAAGCTCTGCCCCAGCAGCTCGGCGATCAGTGCCTGGGCCTGGTCCAGCGGCACGTTACGGGTGATGTCGCGGGTCTGGTGGCGGTAGACCAGCGACAGGTTGGGCTGCCCTTTTACCTGCACCGGCTTGGCGATGATCCGCTGCAGGGTCTGGTCGGCGCCGACATGGCGCGCCAGCACCAGTTTGACCAAAGTGTTGCCGTGCAAGACAGCGCTCAGCAGGTCGAGAAACTGGGCGCGCGCATCCGGCGCGGTAGAAGCGGAAGTACTGGCGGACATGGAAAACAGGTGCCTCGGATAGCGGTGAGCGCGTTGCGCAATGCCGCGCATTCTACGTTGATGCCTGGCTCAGGCGAAGGTTTTCGCGATGGGCGTGGTTCACTCTAGAATCACCAGACGGTTCGGCAGCTCGTTGCGTGCGTGGGTGCGCGGCACGTGCTCGCACAGCCGTTCACCGCAGGCGTCGATGCACTCGACAAAACCCTCCACGGTGCGGCCCTGGCGCACCTGCTCGGCAAAGCGGGCGCCAATCACTGCACGTGTGTCAGCATCGAGATAGCAATCGATACCTTGATCGACCAGGATCTCCACATGCAGCTCCACCTCGGCCACGAAGATCAGCACCCCGGCCCCCTTGGCCGTGCAATGCAGGTTCTGCTCGCGAAACTGTTGCCGGGCCAGGCGCGATGCCTGCCAGCGGCGCAGCGCAGGGGGGATCAACCAAGCGTTCAAGCGTGGGGCGCGTAGCAGCACACACAGGCCGATGAACAGCAGCACGTTGGCCACCAGCAGCCCGTGCCCTCCGGGCCAACCCAGCAGCAGTTGCATCAGGCCCGGCAACACCAGCGCCAGCACCGCGGCCCAGAACAGCGGAAGGTAAGCGTAATCATCGGCACGCCGAGCCAGCACGGTCACCAGCTCGGCATCGGTGCGCCGTTCCACGCGCGCTATGGCCTCAGCGATCTGGCGCTGCTCGTATTCGTCGAGGGGAGTCATGCCTTCGGTCTCTGATCGTTTTTATAGTTGTTGTCCCGGCACTCGGGTGATCCTCAGCGAGCGACATAATCAGGCATAATCCGCCGCTGGAATTAATGCCGGTAAATCGTACAACAATAGCCGCCTGAAAACTTCGGCCGCGCACGTATCACCGTGGATACGGCACAGGCCTCGACAACGGAATTCATGATGAAACTGTCTTTGCTGGGCCTGGCCTTGGGCCTTGCCAGTCAGGCGGCCCTCGCCGCCCCCACCGCCCCGCCCCTGCAGGACAAGCAGGCATTCATCGAGCATCTGATCAGCCAGATGACCGAGGCTGAAAAGATCGGCCAGCTGCGCCTGATCAGCATCGGCCCGGAGATGCCACGCGACAAGATCCGTGAAGAAATCGCGGCAGGCCGTATCGGCGGTACCTTCAACTCGCGCACAGCCCCTGAGAACCGGCCCATGCAGGACGCAGCCATGCGCAGCCGCCTGAAGATTCCGATGTTCTTCGCCTACGACACCATCCACGGCGAGCGCACCATTTTCCCGATCGGCCTGGGGCTGGCTGCCACCTGGGACATGGACGCCATCGCCAAGGTCGGCCGCACTTCAGCCATCGAAGCCGCCGCCGACGCTCTGGACATGACCTTTGCGCCCATGGTCGACATCGCCCGCGACCCTCGCTGGGGCCGCACCAGCGAGGGCTTCGGTGAGGACACCTACCTGACCTCGAGGATCGGCCAGGCGATGGTCCGCTCGTTCCAGGGCAGCAGCCCGGCCAACGCCGACAGCATCATGGCCATCGTCAAGCACTTCGCCCTGTATGGCGCGGTGGAAGGCGGGCGCGACTACAACACGGTCGATATGAGCCTGCCGAAGATGTACAACGACTACCTGCCGCCCTACCGCGCCGCGCTCGACGCCGGTGCCGGCGGGGTGATGGTGGCGCTGAACTCGATCAACGGCGTGCCGGCCACCTCCAATACCTGGCTGATGAACGACCTGTTGCGCAAGGAGTGGGGCTTCAAGGGCGTTACCATCAGTGACCACGGCGCCATCCAGGAGCTGATCCGCCACGGCGTGGCCCATGATGGTCGCGAAGCGGCCAAACTGGCGATCAAGGCCGGCATCGACATGAGCATGAACGACACCCTGTACGGCGAAGAGCTGCCCGGGCTGCTCAAGTCAGGCGAGGTCACCCAAGCCGAACTGGACCAGGCCGTGCGCGAAGTACTGGGCGCCAAGTACGAAATGGGCCTGTTCAAGGACCCGTACGTGCGTATCGGCAAGGCCGAAACCGACCTGAAGGATTACTACGGCGAAGACCGATTGCACCGTGACGCCGCGCGCGACGTGGCGCGCCGCAGCCTGGTGCTGCTGGAAAACCGCAAGCAGACCCTTCCGCTGAAAAAAGCCGGCACCATTGCCTTGGTCGGCCCGTTAGCCGATGCGCCGATCGACATGATGGGCAGCTGGGCTGCCGACGGTAAGCCGATGCACTCGGTCACCGTGCGCGAAGGCCTGCGCCGCGCCGTCGAGGGCAAGGCCAAGCTGGTCTATGCCAAAGGCTCCAACGTCACTGGCGACAAGGCGATCGTTGATTACTTGAACTTCCTCAACTTCGATGCCCCGGAAATCGTCGACGATCCGCGCCCGGCCGCGGTGCTGATCGATGAAGCGGTCAAGGCAGCGAAGCAGTCCGATGTAGTGGTGGCGGTGGTGGGTGAATCCCGTGGCATGTCCCACGAGTCGTCCAGCCGCACCACCCTGGAGATCCCGGCCAGCCAGCGCGAGCTGATCAAGGCCCTGAAAGCCACTGGCAAGCCGCTGGTACTGGTGCTGATGAACGGCCGGCCGCTTTCGATCGCCTGGGAACGCGAACAGGCCGATGCCATCCTGGAAACCTGGTTCGCTGGCACCGAGGGCGGCAATGCCATCGCCGACGTGCTATTCGGTGACTACAACCCTTCGGGCAAGCTGGCCATCACCTTCCCGCGTTCAGTCGGGCAGATCCCGATGTACTACAACCACACGCGCATTGGCCGCCCGTTCACCCCTGGCAAGCCGGGCAACTACACCTCACAGTACTTCGAAGAGCCAAACGGCCCGCTGTACCCGTTCGGTTACGGCTTGAGCTACAGCACCTTCGAGCTGTCGGGGCTCAACCTGTCACACAAGGACCTCAAGCGTGGCGAGACGCTGGAGGCCAAGGTGACGGTGAAGAACACCGGCAAAGTTGATGGCGAGACCGTGGTCCAGTTGTACCTGCAGGACGTAGCGGCATCCATGAGCCGCCCGGTCAAGGAACTTAAAAACTTCCAGAAAGTGATGCTCAAGGCAGGTGAGTCGCGGACCTTGGCCTTCCGCATCAGCGAAGAAGACCTGAAGTTCTTCAATGGGCAGCTGCAGCGGGTGGCTGAGCCTGGCGCGTTCAATGTCCAGGTCGGGCTGGACTCAGAGGCCGTGCAGCAAAAGAGCTTCGAACTGCTGTAACCGGTCTGCAAGCCTTACCGCCCTATCGCTGGCTTGACGGCGATAGGGCGGTACTTATACCCCCTTCATCCGGACCTGCCCCATGCAATTTTCCTTTCGCGCCCTGCGTTTGGGGCTGATCACCCTGCTGATCCTGGCCGGCACCGCGCTCAGTGCCGGCTGGGCCATGCAGCAGGCCAAGCGTCAAGCCATGGAGGATGACGCCCGCCGCGCCAGCCAACAGTTGGGGCTGTACGCTACGTCGCTGCATACCCTCATCGAACGCTATCGCGCCCTGCCCGCCGTCCTGGCGCTGGACCCGGAACTGATCCAGGCACTGCGCGGCCCGATCAGCGAGCAGGTACAGGATGCGCTCAACCGCAAGCTCGAACGAATCAATGGTGCAGCCAATTCCTCCACCCTGGAGCTGCTCGACCACACCGGGCTGGCCGTGGCGGCCAGCAACTGGCGCTTGCCCACCACCTACGTAGGCTCCAACTACGGCTTTCGTCCGTATTTCAAGCAAACCCGCAGCCAGGGCAGCGGCCGCTTCTATGCCGTGGGCGTGACCAGCGGCGTGCCGGGGTATTTCCTGTCCAGTGCAGTCACCGACGAACAAGGGCGCTTTCTCGGAGCCATGGTGGTCAAGCTGGAGTTTCCCGAACTTGAACGCGAGTGGCGCCAGGGCAGCGACATCCTGCTGGTCAGCGACGCACGCGGCATCACCTTCATCGCCAACCAGGACGGCTGGCGTTACCGCGAGCTGCAACCGCTCAGCGGGCCCGATCGGGCAGAGCTCGCCGAGACCCGCCAGTACGACAAGCAGCCGCTGGTACCGCTGCAGCATCAGGTGCTGACCCGTTTCGCCAGCAACAGCACCCTCAGCCGCGTGCAGGGGCCTGATGGGCCTGCCGAGTACCTGTGGGAAAGCCTGCCGCTGGAAAGTGAAAACTGGACCTTGCACCTGCTGCGCAAACCACAACTGGCCGCTGATGGCCGTAACGCAGCTTTGGGCGCAGCTGCCGCGTGGCTGAGTTTGGTGTTCGCCGCGCTGTTCGTCAGCCAGCGCCTGCGCCTGGCCCGCTTGCGCCAGCGCAGCCGCGAAGAGCTCAAGCGCCAGGTCGAGGAGCGCACCCGCGAACTGCGTACCGCCCAGGAGGGCCTGGTGCAGTCGGCCAAGCTGGCCGCACTGGGGCAGATGTCAGCGGCCATGGCCCACGAGATCAACCAGCCGCTGACGACCCAGCGCATGCAGCTGGAAACCCTGCGCCTGCTGCTTGATCACGGCCGCTACGACGAGGCACGCGCGGCGCTTGAACCGCTGGAACAGATGCTCACGCGCATGGCCGCGCTCACCAGCCATCTGAAAACCTTCGCCCGCAACAGCCCGGTCGGCCTGCGCGAGCGGCTGGACCTGGCGACCGTTGTCGATCAGGCCCTCCATCTGCTGGACACACGCATCCGCAGCGACGAGGTTGAAGTGGCCCTCTACCTGGCGCGCCCGGCATGGGTACGCGGCGATGCGATCCGCCTTGAGCAAGTGTTGATCAACCTGCTGCGCAACGCCCTCGACGCCATGGCCGACAAACGTTACAAACGCCTGGAAATCCGCATCGAACCCGAGCACGATCAATGGCGATTGAGCGTGCTCGACTCAGGCGGCGGGATTGCCGAGACCGACCTGGCCAGGGTGTTTGACCCCTTCTTCACCACCAAACCGGTGGGTGAAGGGCTCGGCCTGGGCCTGGCGATTTCCTATGGCATCATCCATGAGGCCGGCGGCCAGTTGCAGGCCGAAAACCTGCCAGGCGGTGCGCGCCTGAGCCTTACCCTGCCCCGCGACCTGGAGCCTGTATGTTGAATTCAGTGATCGTTGTCGATGATGAAGCCAGTATTCGCAGCGCCGTCGAGCAATGGTTGAACCTGTCCGGTTTCAACGTGCAGTTGTTCGCCCGCGCCGAGGACTGCCTGGCTCAGTTGCCCTGTCATTTTCCAGGGGTTGTCATCAGTGACGTGCGCATGCCGGGCATGGGCGGCTTGCAGCTGCTCGAGCGCCTGCAGGCCGATGATCCGGACCTGCCGGTCATTCTTCTGACCGGGCATGGCGATGTGCCGATGGCGGTCGAAGCCATGCGCAACGGCGCCTACGATTTCCTGGAAAAACCCTTCACCCCACAGCACCTGCTCGGGAGCCTGCGCCGCGCGCTGGAGAAGCGCCAGCTGGTGCTGGAGAACCGCCGCCTGCATGAGCAGGCAGACCTCAAATCGCGCCTGGAATCCACGCTTCTGGGTATGTCACAGGGCCTGCAGCTATTGCGTCGGCAGGTACTGGACCTGGCCAGCCTGCCGGTCAATGTACTTATCCGCGGCGAAACCGGCAGCGGCAAGGAACGCGTGGCCCGCTGCCTGCACGACTTCGGCCCGCGTGCCAGCAAGCCCTTCGTGGCGCTCAACTGTGCAGCCATCCCTGAATCGCTGTTCGAAGCCGAACTGTTCGGCCACGAAAGCGGTGCCTTTACCGGCGCCCAAGGCAAGCGCATCGGCAAGCTCGAATATGCCCACGGCGGCACGGTTTTCCTCGATGAAATCGAGAGCATGCCACTGGCCCAGCAGGCCAAGCTGCTGCGGGTGATCCAGGAGCAGAAGCTGGAAAGGCTGGGGGCCAATCAGAGCATCAGCGTCGACCTGCGAATTATCGCTGCCACCAAGCCCGACCTGCTCGAAGAGGCACGCGCCGGGCGTTTTCGCGAAGACCTGGCCTATCGCCTGAATGTCGCCGAACTACGCCTGGCACCGTTGCGCGAGCGGCGCGAGGACATCCCGCTGCTTTTCGAGCATTTCGCTCATGCCGCAGCACAGAAGCTCGGCCGCTCAGCCCCGCCGTTGTCGGGTATGCAACTGGCGCAGCTGCTGTCACATGACTGGCCGGGCAACGTGCGGGAGCTGGCCAATGCCGCCGAACGCCACGCGCTGGGCTTGGGTTCGCCGAGCCTTGACAGCTTGCCTGCAGGCCAGTCTTTGGTTGAGCAGATGGAAGCGTTCGAGGCGCAATGCCTGCGAGCGGCATTGCGCCTGCACAAAGGCGAAATCAAAGGCGTGATGCAAGACTTGCAACTGCCCAGGCGCACCCTCAACGAAAAGATGCAGCGCCATGGGCTGGTACGCGAGGATTTCGTTGTAAGGGAATGAGCGGAAATCCGCCTATTGGCTTATCTCAATAAGCAAAAATCCGCTCACTTTCACTCTTTTTCATAAGCTGCCCCTGCAGTTCATCACGTGCAAGCCCACGCCGATGAAACTGCGGGCGGCCAGCGGCAGCGCGGTTCCCATGGGCACGGCACGCCCGCGAAGGGCGCGACGCGCCCTCAAATGAATCACAACGCACCCGTTTGGCACACCTTCTGCAATCTCGCTGGCAAGCTGCGCTTCAGCGCGCTCCACAAAAACAACGAGAAGGTATCCCTGATGGATAACGCCACCTCCCTGCCAACCGGGGCAGCCGTCGCGCCCGCCGCAGAAAGAACCACCGCCAGCCGCCTCAAGTCGATTTTCAGCGGTTCCATCGGCAACATGGTCGAATGGTACGACTGGTACGTGTACGCCGCATTCTCGCTGTATTTCGCCAAGGCCTTCTTCCCGGCCGGCGATTCAACCGCACAACTGCTCAACACGGCCGCCATTTTCGCCGTGGGCTTCCTCATGCGCCCGATCGGTGGCTGGCTGATGGGCCTTTACGCCGACCGCAAGGGGCGCAAAGCCGCGCTGATGGCGTCTGTGCTGCTCATGTGCGCAGGCTCCCTGGTCATCGCCCTGACCCCGGGTTACGAAACCATCGGCGTCGCCGCCCCCGTCCTGCTGGTCATCGCCCGCCTGCTGCAGGGCCTGTCGGTAGGGGGTGAATATGGCACCTCGGCTACCTACCTCAGCGAAATGGCCAGCAAGGAGCGCCGTGGTTTCTTCTCCAGCTTCCAGTACGTGACCCTGATCTCCGGCCAGCTCATCGCCCTGGCGGTGCTGATCGTTCTGCAGCAGACGCTGACCACCGAGCAACTGTATGCCTGGGGCTGGCGCGTACCGTTCGTGATTGGCGCGCTGTGCGCGGTGGTCGCGCTGTACCTGCGCCGTGGCATGGAAGAAACCGCCTCGTTCACCAAGAAGGAAAAGGCCAAGGAAAGCCTGATGCGCACCCTGATGCGCCACCCCAAGGAACTGATGACCGTGGTCGGCCTGACCATGGGCGGCACCCTGGCCTTCTATACCTACACCACCTACATGCAGAAGTACCTGGTCAACACCGTAGGCATGAGCATCAGTGATTCGACCACCATCTCGGCGGCCACACTGTTCCTGTTCATGTGCCTGCAGCCGATCATCGGCGGCCTGTCGGACAAGATCGGCCGTCGCCCGATCCTGATTGCCTTCGGCGTGCTGGGCACCCTGTTCACCGTACCGATCCTCAGCACCCTGCACACCATTCAGACCTGGTGGGGCGCGTTCTTCCTGATCATGGCTGCGTTGATCATCGTCAGCGGTTACACCTCGATCAACGCCGTGGTCAAGGCCGAACTGTTCCCCACCGAGATTCGCGCCCTGGGCGTTGGTCTGCCTTACGCCCTGACCGTCTCGATCTTCGGCGGCACCGCAGAATACGTAGCCCTGTGGTTCAAGAGCGCCGGCATGGAGAGCGGTTTCTACTGGTACGTCACGGCGTGCATCGCTTGTTCGCTGTTGGTGTATGCGACCATGAAGGACACCAAGCAGCATTCGCGGATTACTACTGACTGACAGTGATCCTGCGGTTTGAAAAGGGGCGCCCAGTAACTGGGCGCCCCTTTTTTTGGTTGCTCGCAAAGCCTTTGTGATGTCGCTGGTTGCATGGCTTGAGTGTTCTGGCGCCCTTGACACTCACCCGACAGCCCAACAAATCCCCGCCTTAACCCCGAATTAATACCGCTGCTGCATCCTGCGTAGGCTGGAGAGCCCAATTGCACTCCGGAACGCATCCCTGGCGTTGCCGGGCCGTACCAAGTGCGAAGTGACAATCGGCGCGCCCAGAAACATCTGATAATTCGATTATTTAACGCCAACTTTTGCGCTTTTTAATCAAATTAATCGGCGTAGCATTGAACCCATAGAAACAAACAACCTCTTGAACCTAACGGAGCAACCACCATGAAAAACAAACTGATCCTCACCCTGGCCCTCTCGGTTTTCGCCGCTGGCGCCTTCGCCGAAGATGGCTTCGACCGCACCAACGCCCACAGCTTCGCAGCGGCCCAGAGCCAAGCGGCCACTTACGCTGAAGACGGTTTCGACCGTACCGGTGCACAACGCTTCGCCGAAGACGGCTTCGACCGCACTGGCGCCCAACGCTTCGCCGAAGACGGCTTCGACCGCACCGGTGCACAACGCTTCGCCGAAGACGGCTTCGACCGCACCGGTGCACAACGCTTCGCCGAAGACGGCTTCGACCGCACCAACGCCCACCGCATCAGCTGATCCCTGATGCGTGCAACCAGCCCGGCCTCGGTCGGGCTTGATCATTTCCAGGCGAGCACAAGCTTGGCACACTAGGCGCCTCGTCCCCTCTGGAGGTAGGGCCACAAGCCCGACAGATGTACTACTACGAACCTGCCCAAGGCCACGGCCTGCCCCACGACCCGTTCAATGCCATCGTCGGCCCACGCCCGATCGGCTGGATCTCCTCCCAGGACCGCGAAGGCCGCTTGAACCTCGCGCCCTACAGTTTCTTCAACGCCTTCAACTACATCCCCCCGATCATCGGTTTCTGCAGCGTCGGGCGCAAAGACAGCCTGAACAATATCGAGCAGACCGGCGAGTTCGTCTGGAACCTGGCCACCCGCCCGCTGGCCGAAGCCATGAACCAGAGCTGCGCAGCCGTACCGGCAGAGGTGAACGAGTTCGACTTGAGCGGGTTGACGGCAACCCCGTCGAGCCTGGTGAAGGTACCCCGCGTGGGCGAAACCCCGGTGGCCTTCGAATGCAAGGTGAGCCAGATCGTCCAGCTCAAGCGGGCTGACCAGGAACATGTGCCGAGCTGGCTGATCCTCGGCGAGGTGGTGGCGGTGCACATCGCTGAGCACCTGCTCAAGGACGGTATCTACGACACCGCGGCCGCCGAGCCGATCTTGCGAGGCGGTGGCCCGGCGGACTACTTCGAGCTGGGCAACCTTTTCAAGATGAGAAGGCCGCAGGCCTGATCACCAGACCAACTCGCCTTCTTCACCAACGCCCTTGAGGCGTTCGAGCTCGGCGCAGGCGGCCTCGTCGGCCGCCATGGCGCTCTTGAACACCTGACCGCCGAGCACCTTGTGAAAACGCGGCGCACCGCCCATGCCCAGCGCCTTGACCGCGATGGCGGCGTGGTAACCGCCGCCTTCCACCGGGACCATCGCCGAAACCGCTTCGAAATGCGGGAACTCTTTACGTGCCATGTTGCAATCCGCGTCGTTGATCGAGGGGCGGCATTCTACCCCGCGCGGCGCGGCATTCAACCGAAGGTATGCAGATCCAGGCTGCTGACCACCTGGGCCTGCACCAGCTCGCCAAACACCTGCAAAGTCGGCGACTCGAAATAACCTGTCATCGCCTGCTGGTCACGCCAACTCCCGCTGAGCAGCCACAGATCGGCATCGGCCTGCGAGCGCTGTACGGTAAAGCTTAGGCAGCCAGGCGCGCTCAGCGACGGTTCGAGCAGGTCCCGCAGACGCGCGCCGAGCTCCGCCGAACGACCGCTGCTGGCACGGATGAAAGCCAAATGGGTGACCGGTTGTAGAAGGGCCATTGCACGATCTCCTTGGAGCAGACGGACGGGAAAACCAGGCTGCCAAGGTTAGTGGCGCGCCCGCGCGGCGCGTTAGGCCATTACTGCACGTCGATTGCCTGATCCTGCCGTGCGGCAGGATCAGGCAATCGACATGCAGCTTTGGACTAGCGCCCGCCATTGCCCAAACCTATGCTGCGTCGGTCAGCAGAGGAAAGCCATCATGACCACCGCCCAGTCCATTGATCCGACCCTGGAAGTGCAACGCCAGGAACTGGCAGAGCTGATCGGACGCCATGCCGGCGAGGCCCAAGGCCCGGCGTCGGCCATCGACGACCTGTACCTGGTGCGCTACACCGAAAATGTGCGCTCGGTGCCGACCTTGGCCCAGCCGGCCCTGTGCGTCCTCGCACAAGGCAGCAAAAGCCTGTTTCTGGGCGACGAGCAGTACGCCTACGACCCGCTGCATTACATGGTGGTGTCGGTAACCCTGCCGCTCAGTGGCGCGAAGCTCGATGCCAGCCCGGAAAACCCCAGCCTGGGCCTGCGCCTGGACCTCGACCCGGCCGAGATCAGCCAGCTGATTGCTGAAAGCGGACCCATGCTGGTGCCCAATCTGCCATCGGGACGCGGCCTATATGTGGAAAGGACAGATCCGCAACTGCTCGACGCACTGCTGCGCCTGATTCGCCTGCTGGACGCCCCGCGTGACATCGCCATGCTCGCGCCGCTGATCCGCCGGGAAATCCTTTACCGACTGCTGCGCGGCTCTCAGGGCTACCGCCTGTATGAAATTGCCCTGGCCAACAGCCAAACCCACCGCGTGTGCCAAGCCATCACGTGGCTCAATCAGAATTATCAGCAACCGCTGCGCATCGAGGACCTGGCTCGGGAGGTCAACCTCAGCACGTCAACCTTGCACCACAGGTTCAAAGCCGTGACCTCCATGAGCCCATTGCAGTACCAGAAGCAGTTGCGCCTGCAAGAGGCCCGCCGGCTGATGCTCAACGATGGGCTGGAGGCAGCGGTGGCGGGTTATCGGGTGGGTTATGAAAGCCCGTCGCAGTTCAGCCGCGAGTACAGCCGGCTGTATGGCGCGCCACCGATCCGGGATGTAGCGCGGTTGCGGGCTAGTGCCGGCTGATTGTTTGAATGGTCAGCCCTCTACCACTGCCTGCCACTGGTTCTGATCGACCTGGATCAACGTCGGCCCCTTGCGCTCTACAGCACGCCCCAGGGCCGCCTGCAGCTGCTGCACATCACCAACCTGTTCCGCTTCAGCCCCCAAAGCACGAGCCACGCCGATGAAGTCCGGGGTATGGATATCCACCCCGACCGGCTCGATGGCACGATTGACCATGTATTTCTTGATCTCTTCATAGCCCTGGTTATTCCACAGCAGCACGATCAGCGGCACCTGCGCCTCCACTGCACTGGCCAGCTCCGGCAAGGTGAACTGCAGCCCACCGTCCCCGATGAGGCAAACCGCCGGAGCACGCGCGGCCGGTTGCTCGGCGCTGCCCAGCCACGCCCCCATCGCCGCCGGCAGTGCATAACCCAAGGTGCCGTAACCGGTCGAGGCATTGAACCAGCGGCGTGGCTGATCCATATCCAAGGTCAGGTTGCCGGTGTACACAGGCTGAGTCGAATCGCCCACCAGGATGGCGTTGGGCAAGCGTTCCAGAATGCTGGTCAGCAGGCGGGTCTGGCTCAGGGTTGGCTGGTCCCAGGTAGCCCGCAGTGACGTGCGCAGGCGCTGCGCGCGTGCCGCCCCCCACGTGCCATCGTGGGCAGGCTGTGGCAGGTCGTGCAAGGCATCGAGCAATGCCTGTGCTGCCAGCTCGGCATCGGCGACCAGCGCCAGCTCCGGCAGGTAATTGCGCACGGTCTGGTCCGGATCGATGTCGATGCGCAGCAGTGCGCCGGGGATATCAAAGCCGCCCTTGAACGTCACGTCGTAGTCGGTTTCAGCCAGCTCGGTGCCAATCGCCAGCACTACATCAGCCTCAGCCACCAGCGCACGGGTGGCGACCAGCGACTGGGTCGACCCGATCTGCAACGGATGGTCAGAGGGCAGCAGCCCCTTGGCATTGATGGTCAGAGCCACAGGGGCCTGCAGGTACTCGGCCATGCGTGCCAGCGCAGAGCCAGCAGCCAATGCACCGCCGCCTGCCAGGATCAAAGGCTTGCGTGCCTTGGCCAGGCGTTCGGCCATCTGTGCCACAGCCTGCGGCGCGGCGCCCGCACGGCTGCTGCGTACAGGGCGCCCCGGTAGCAGGTGGTCAGCAGGTTCGACCAGCACATCCAGCGGAATCTCGATATGTACCGGACGCGGCCGGGCGCCATCGAACACCGCAAACGCGCGCGCCAGTAACTGCGGCAAGTCATCAGCACTCATCAAGGTTTGCGAGAAGGCGGCCACCCCAGCCACCAGGGCACTCTGGTTGGGTAGCTCGTGCAGCTTGCCACGGCCACCACCCAGCTGGCTTCGCGACTGCACGCTGGAAATCACCAGCATCGGGATCGAATCAGCGTAAGCCTGGCCCATGGCAGTGGTGATGTTGGTCATGCCCGGGCCGGTGATGATGAAACATACACCCGGCTTGCCACGGGTACGCGAGTAGCCATCAGCCATGAAGCCAGCGCCCTGCTCGTGACGTGGCGTGATATGACGGATGGACGAGCCCGCCAGCCCTCGGTAGAGCTCCACGGTATGTACGCCGGGGATGCCGAAGACATGGTCCACGCCATAACCTTCGAGGAGTTTGACCAGTACTTCGCCGCACGTTGCCATCGGTTTCACCTTGGATCTTGTTGGAATCTGTGCGTATTGGACCCAACCCAAGGCTATCGCCACAAGGCAAAAAAACACATACTAGCCATGTCCTTTAATCATGGCTTGCCACGATGAAACGCCTTCCGCCCCTCCCAGCCCTGCACACCTTTCTGGTCACCGCGCAGCATTGCAACTTCACCCGTGCCGCACAGCAGCTGCATATCACCCAGGGCGCCGTCAGCCGGCAGATCGCCGGGCTCGAAGAACACCTGGGTTATGCCTTGTTCCAGCGTCAGGCCCGCGGCCTGAGCCTGACGCGTGAAGGGCAGGACTGGCTGCCGCGCGTGCAACAGGTGTTCGCCTTGATCGAACAGGGTGTGCGCGAGGTGGGCGGGCGCAGCGCGACCTTGCAGCTCAAGGCGCCGACCTGCGTGATGCGCTGGCTGTTGCCGCGCCTGATGGAATGGCAGGCACTGCGCCCGGATGTGCCGGTAGAGCTGACCACCACGGTGCAACATGGCGTGGATTTTCGGCGCGAAGGGTTCGATGCGGCGGTGGTCTATGGCAGCTTGCCCAATCATGGGCTGCGGGTGCGCAAGCTGTTCGATGAGCAACTCACGCCGGTCTGCGCGCCATCGTTACTGGCTGGGCCTTTGCCACTGAAGCAGGTCGAGGACCTGGCGCGCCATATGCTGCTGCACCCATCGCGGGATGAGCACGACTGGCGCCTGTGGCTGCAAGCGGCCGGTGCGTCACTCGACCTGCACGGGCCGAAGCAGCACTTCGAGACGCTGGACATGGCCATGGCCATGGCATCCCAGGGCACTGGGGTTGCCATTGGCGATTGGGCATTGATTGGCGATGACCTGCGCGGCGGGCGTTTGTGCATGCCCTTCGGGTTGAAGGTGACCACCGGCAAAGCCTATTACCTGGCCTGCCAGTCCAAAAGCTTGCCAGCAGGGCTGGCCGAGCTGATGGACTGGCTGGAGGGCCGTGCCGAGGCTCAGTAACCGACGGTAAACCGCTGCCGCGAATGCGCCGGTTTCTCCAGCTCATCAAGCATGGCAATGGCGTAGTCGGCAAAGGTAATCCAGCTCTTGCCATCGGCGCCGATCAGCAGGTGGTCCTTGCCCAAGGTGTAATGCCCTGTCCGCTCCCCTTCGACGAACTCAGCCGACGGCGACAGGAAGGTCCAGTCCAGGTTCTGTTCCTGGCGCAGCACCTCAAGAAAGCGTACACCGGCGCTGGCCTCGGCCTTGTAAGCCTCCGGAAAGTCCGGGCTGTCGATGACCCGATGCCCGGAAGGCAACAGCAGGCTGCCGGCGCCCCCGACTACCAACAGGCGTTTGACGCCCGCACGCTTGACCGGCTCGATGATCGCATGCGGCTCGATGGTCGAAAAATGCGCAGCGCTCAGCACCGCATCCACACCCGCCAGCGCCTTCTGCAGCGCCGCGCTGTCCTTGACGTCGAGCGCCTGCACGGTCACGCCCGCGCGCCCCTGCAGTGTCGAAGGGTCGCGGGCAATGGCGAGCACACTGTGCCCGCGGCGCAACGCCTCTTCCAGCAGTTGGCTGCCAGCGCGGCCAGTAGCACCGATGATTGCGATCTTGCTCATGAGGAACACTCCTTCAGTTGAATGGAATTACCACTTCATCTCGCCCTTGGCGACCTTGGCACCGAGCTCCAGCGAGCTCTCGTCGGCCAGGCCCGGGTAACGCTTCTTCATTGCGGCGATCAGCCCATCGGCGTCTTTGGCCTTGGCCGCTTCAACATCGAACGCCTGGATGTAGCTCGCCGTGAAATGCACGGCATCGAGCGAATGATCGCTCTGCCCCAAGTAGTGGCCGGGCACGACAGTACGCGGTGACAGCTGCTCGATATGCTTGAGCGTGCCAAGCCAATCCGCATGCGACTTGGCTGACTGGGTATCGGCCATCCACACATGGATGTTTTCGGAGACCACCACCCCACCCACCACCGCCTTGATCGACGGAATCCAGACAAAACTGCGTTCACGTTGCGGGCCATCCAGCCCCATGACTTCGAGCGGCTGCCCCTCCAGCATCAGGCGATTGCCATCGAGCACCTGTGGCACCACCAGCCGCGCCGGTTTGTCGGAGCCCATCTGCGGCCCCCAGTAAGCCAGCTTGGCATCCATGGTCTGGCGGATATGGGCAACGGTGGCGGCCGAAGCAACCACGCTGGCCTCAGGGAAGGCCTGGGTCAGGGTGTCGAGGCCGAAGTAGTAGTCCGGGTCGCCATGGCTGATGTAGATGGTCGTCAGGTGTTTGCCGCCAGCACGCAGGCGTTGCACCAGCTGTTCGGCCTGGGCCTTGCCGAACTGGGCGTCGACCAGGATGGCGTCCTTTTCGCCACTGACGATTACCGAGCTGACCGGGAAGATGGCCTCATGGCCTGGGTTGTAAATGTCCAGTTGCAACGGCTCGGCAGCCTGGGCCTGGCCAGCCAGGGCGACACATGCCAGCACCAGGCTGCGCAAGGGAGTGAATATCGACATGCTCTTTGACCGTCCTCGAGAAGAATGATCAACAGCTTAATTGCCCGATCCGTGACAAAAAATGCGATGCTCGAACATAGTTTGTTTCTGAAATCGGGCAAATCATGGACCGTCTGAACGCGATGCGCGTTTTTGTCACCGTCGTCGACCTGGGCAGCCAGTCGGCTGCGGCCGATCAACTGCAGCTGTCCCGCCCTGTGGTCTCGCGCTACCTCGCCGAGCTGGAGGACTGGGTTGGCGCACGCTTGATGCAGCGCACCACGCGCAAATTGAGCCTGACCGCCGCTGGCCTGGAGACCCTGCCCCGCTGCCGGCATCTGCTGGAACTGGCCGGCGACCTGCAGGCCGCCGTGCAGCAACCGGCGGATGCGCCCCGTGGCGCCCTGCGCATCAGCGTCAGTACCTCATTCGGCCAGGCACAACTGGTGGATGCGGTAGCCGCGTATGTGCGCCGCTACCCTGGGGTGAAAGTCGAGCTGCAGATGCTTGATCGCACGGTCAACCTGGTGGACGAGCGCATCGACCTGGCCATCCGCACCAGCAACGACCTGGACCCTAACCTCATCGCCCGGCGCCTCACTGTATGCCGCTCAGTCGTCTGCGCGGCACCCGCCTACTTGCATGAGCATGGCACCCCGCAACGGGTCGAGGAGCTGAGCCAGCACAATTGCCTGACTCATGCCTACTTCGGCCACAGCGTCTGGCATTTCGAAGTGGGCGGCCAGCCGATCACTGTGCCGGTCGAAGGTAATATCAGTGCCAACGAGGCCATGACCCTGCAGAAGGCGGCACTGGCCGGTGCAGGGGTCGCCATGCTGCCGACTTACCAGGCTGCCGCGGCCATGCGTACAGGCGAGCTGGTGCGCCTGCTGCCTTATGCACGCCCGCAGGAGCTGAACCTGAATGCGGTGTACACATCACGCAAGCATATGCCGGCGACCTTGCGCACCATGCTGGATTTTCTGGCGCAGCGGTTCAGGGACGAACCGGAGTGGGATAAAGATTTGTTGTGAACTGCCGCGCAACCGGGCTGTTGCGTCAAGCGTCCACCGGTGATTGACCTATGCTTGAGGTATCACCTGTTTTTGCAACAGGAGGTGAGCACCATGGGCATCAAATCAAGAAGAGTCGCCCTTGTCATGGCATTGACTGCAGTCGCCGGGCTGTACGGCTCAGCCTGCTGGCGCGCAGAACTGCTACGCAACCAGCCAAGCTCGGCGGCCAGTTGCGAGCAGGCGCACTGCGTGCCGCATACGGCAACCTTGAGCGCCGTCCGTTAGGTTGAACGGCGCCAGGCCGGTCACTCATCAACGCTCATGTATTCCTTGGCCCAGCGGATGTAGTCCTCAGGCTGGGTGTAGGTGTGAGAGAGTTCGGTGGCCGTGAGGTTCTCCGACTTGTTCTGCTGGCCGCGCTGCAGGCGCAGGCAGTCATAAGTGGCCTTGATCGCGGCAAAGTAGGCGGCATGTCCATCGACCACGATCCGCACGCCAAGGCGCGCCAGGCGCTCATCGTCGTGCAGGTTGGGGTTGGCGTAGGTCACCAGCATCAGGGGCACGCTCAGGTGCCCGGCAATCTGCTCGAGTTGCTCGAAGTCTTTGACGCCCACCATGCAGATCGCGTCGGCACCGGCCTTCTGGTAGCTCTGGGTGCGCACGATGATTTCTTCGGTGCTGAGTACGCCAGCGTTGGTGCGGGCGATGATCGACAGCGACGAGTCGACCCGGGCCTCCAGCGCCGCACGGATCTTGCCAACCCCCTCCTCGACCGGGATCAGGTCGGTGGACTTGCGCCCGAACTGGGCCGGCAACAGCGTGTCTTCGATGGTCAGCGCAGCCACACCGGCGCGTTCCAGTTCGATGACCGTGCGCATGACATTCAGCGCATTGCCATAACCGTGGTCGGCATCGGCGAGCACCGGCAGCTGGGCCACACGGCCGATGCGGGTAGCCTGCTCGACGAACTCACTGAGTGTGATAAGGGCGAAGTCTGGTGCAGCCAGCACCTGCAGCGAAGCGACCGACCCGCCGAGAATGCCGACTTCGAAGCCCAGGTCAGCGGCAATACGCGCCGACATTGGGTCGAACACGGAGGCCGTGTGATAGCAGGAACCTGAAGCGAGCAGCTCGCGGAAGGCAAAACGCAAATCTTGATGGGAAGCCTTGGGCATGATCACTCCGCTTATACGTGAAATTGAACGGTTGCTACCGACCCCTGAATCGGGTCTACCTGACCTGTTCCAACCGTCGCCATCTGGGCGGTCATGCTCGACATGCAGGCAGAGGAATAAAAGGTGTGGGATACAGCGGCACTGGAATCCTGCGACATCATGCTGCACCAAGCTGGTGCAACCCGCGGATTCAAGGCTCTGCGGCACATGCACGATATCACGCGGCCATGCAGCACTGGATGAATGCGCCAATGCCGATCTTGCATGGGCGATGCAGATAGTACATAGGTAGCTACCTAAGTCGGGTTACACTCGCAGCATTGATGCCGACCCGTCCGCGGGCCAGCAAAGTCACCGCCGTCGCAAACAAGGTGCCCCCGTGACCGCCGCCCTCCCCCAGACCGCCCTGCGCAACGTACTCACCGCGTTGATGCTGGCCATTTTCCTTGGTGCCCTTGACCAGACCATCGTCGCGGTCTCACTGCCCGCCATCTCCGCCCAGTTCAATGACGTCGGGCTGCTGGCCTGGGTAATTTCGGGCTACATGGTGGCGATGACCGTGGCGGTCCCTATCTATGGCAAGCTGGGGGACCTGTATGGCCGCCGGCGCATGATACTTACCGGCATCAGCCTGTTCACACTGGCCTCCATCGCCTGCGCACTGGCCCAGGACATGCAGCAGCTGGTGCTGGCGCGGGTGCTGCAGGGCATCGGTGCGGGCGGAATGGTCTCGGTGAGCCAGGCGATCATCGGCGACTTCGTGCCGCCGCGCGAGCGTGGGCGCTATCAGGGCTATTTCAGCAGCATGTACGCCGCAGCCAGTGTTGCCGGGCCGGTACTGGGTGGGTGGCTGACCGAATACCTGTCGTGGCGCTGGGTGTTCTGGATCAACCTGCCCTTGGGCCTGGTCGCCCTGTGGGCCATCCATCGCGCCTTGGAGGGTATGCCCGTGCAACGCCGTCAGGCCCAGGTGGACTATCTGGGGGCGGTGTTGCTGATCCTTGGCCTGGGCAGCCTGCTGTTGGGCATTACCCTGGTCGGCCAAGGCCATGCCTGGACTGCGCCTGCCGTAGTGGCCCTGTTCGCCTGTGCCGGGCTTGGCACAGCCTTGTTCATCGGGCATGAACGTCGTTGCCAGGAGCCGTTGCTGCCACTCGGACTGTTCGGTAACCGGGTTGCCGTGCTGTGCTGGGCGGTGATTTTCTTCGCCAGTTTCCAATCGATCTCTCTGACCATGCTGATGCCCCTGCGCTACCAGGGCATCACCGGGGCCGGGGCCGACAGCGCCGCGCTGCACCTGCTGCCCTTGGCCATCGGCCTGCCCATCGGTGCATTCACCGGCGGGCGCATGACCAGCTTCACTGGCCGCTATAAGCCGCAGATCCTCGCCGGTGCGTTGCTGATGCCGGTGGCGATCTTCGCCATGGCCATCACCCCACCGCAGTCGGGCGTACTCAGTGCGCTTTTCATGTTGTTCACAGGCATCGCCTGCGGGCTGCAGTTCCCGACATCGCTGGTAGGCACCCAGAGCGCAGTCGATAGCAAGGACATCGGCGTGGCCACCAGCACGACCAACCTGTTCCGCTCACTTGGCGGCGCCATGGGCGTGGCATGCATGTCCAGCGTACTGCTGGCACTGCTGCATCAGGGCGGGTTCGAATTGCTGGGTAATCCGTTGCTGGGGAGCCTGCAGGCGGGCGAAGCTAATCCTGCTACCCAGGCACGATTGCTGGAGACCTTCAGGCACCTGTTGCTGGGCAGCGCCACGGTGGCGCTGCTGGGGCTGGTGGCGGCAGTGGCATTGCCAGACCGGCAGTTGCGCGGGCGCTAGCGGAGCACCTTAGGTTTTAATCATCCCTTAATGCTCAGGGAAAACACTCCCTCACAATCCTTAACAAAGTGTCATTTGCGCAAAGCAGGGCTCAAGCGCAGCATATCCAGCCCGGTGTCCACCCATTTTTCGGCATCGCGCAGCAAATCGAAGCTGTCTGGCAGTAGCAACCAGCGCCCGATCAGGCCATCGACATAGGCAAACAGGGCCACGGCTGCCCGCTCTACATCAAGCCCGGCCGGCAACTGTTCACGGCGCACGGCATTGGCCAACGCCAGGGTAATGCCCTCGTGGCAATCCAGCACCGCGCTTTGGCGCTGCTGGCGAATTTCACACATGTCATCGGTGAACTCGCACTTGTGATGCAAGATCTCATTGATACGCCGGGTCCGGGCGTCGAGCACAAGCTCATTGAACACTTGCAGCAGCAGCTTGCGCATGCAGCCAAGCGGGTCCAGTTCGTCCTCGCTTTCACTGGCACGCGCCAAGTGGTCATGGGTCTCGTGCAGACTGTCGAGCAGCGCCTGCACCAACTCCGCCTTATTGTTGAAATGCCAGTAGATAGCACCGCGGGTCACGCCCGCCAGTTCGGCGATGTCAGCCAGGGTGGTTCGAGCAACCCCACGCTTGTAGAAAGCCTTTTCCGCCGCCTCGATGATCTGGGTTCGGGTTTCCTGGGCTTCTTCTTTGGTTCGACGGACCATGGCAGTACAACCTCATCTGGGCCCACAGGCACATTGCCTGTGGGGAATCCGCCGGGGTCACCTCTGAAGGGTGCCTCCGGATGGGCTAATCAAGGGGCCGGATAGTAGCCAAGTACTACCCAACGGTATTTACAAACAACCATGAATGTAAGTATATTCGTTAGTAAGCTATTTATCCACCTGATAGCATTTTTTCTGACAAGACTCTTCCATTACTCTTGAGCGTCTCCCTGCTCTAGCGACCCGAGGATCCTCATGCAATTCAAGCCAGCCGTTACCGCTCTGGTTTCCGCCGTCGCCCTGGCAACTCTGCTAAGTGGCTGTAAGAAAGAAGAAGCCGCGCCCGCAGCACAGGCTCCTCTGGTCGGCGTCGTGACAATCCAGCCCCAAGCCTTCACCCTGACGTCCGAGCTGCCGGGGCGCACCAGCGCCTATCGCGTGGCCGAAGTGCGCCCACAGGTCAATGGCATCATTCTCAAGCGCCTATTCAAAGAGGGCAGCGACGTCAAGGCCGGTCAGCAGCTGTACCAGATCGACCCTGCCGTATACGAGGCCACCCTGGCCAACGCCCAGGCCAACCTTCAGGCTACCCGCTCGCTGGCCGAGCGCTACAAGCAACTGATCGACGAACAGGCGGTGTCCAAGCAGGAATACGACGACGCCAATGCCAAACGATTGCAGGCCGAGGCCGCGCTCAAGAGTGCGCAGATCGATCTGCGCTATACCAAGGTACTGGCACCGATCAGTGGTCGTATCGGTCGCTCTTCGTTCACTGAAGGTGCACTGGTGAGCAATGGCCAGACCAATGCCATGGCCACCATCCAGCAACTCGACCCGATCTACGTCGATGTCACCCAGTCCACCGCCGAGTTGCTCAAACTGCGCCGTGACCTGGAAAGTGGCCAGCTGCAGAAGTCCGGCGACAACGCCGCGTCCGTCCAGCTGGTGCTGGAAGACGGCAGCCTGTTCAAGCAGGAAGGTCGCCTGGAGTTCTCCGAAGTGGCGGTCGACGAGACCACAGGTTCGGTGACCCTGCGCGCCATCTTCCCCAATCCTGACCACACCCTGCTGCCCGGCATGTTCGTGCACGCGCGGCTCAAGGCCGGGGTCAACAGCAATGCCATCCTGGCCCCGCAGCAAGGCGTGACCCGTGACCTCAAGGGTGCCCCCACCGCGCTGGTAGTCAACCAGGAGAACAAGGTCGAACTGCGCCAGCTCAAGGCCAGCCGCACCCTGGGTAGCGACTGGCTGATCGAGGAAGGCCTGAACCCGGGCGACCGCCTGATCACCGAGGGCCTGCAGTACGTGCGCCCGGGTGTCGAGGTCAAGGTCAGCGATGCCACCAACGTCAAGAAACCGGGCAGCCCTGATCAGGCCAGCGCGGCCAAAGCAGACGCCAAAGCGGAGTAAACCATGTCGAAGTTCTTTATCGATCGCCCGATCTTCGCCTGGGTGATCGCCTTGGTGATCATGCTGGTCGGCGCTCTGTCGATCCTGAAGCTGCCGATCAACCAGTACCCAAGCATCGCGCCGCCGGCCATCGCCATCTCCGTGACTTACCCGGGCGCCTCGGCGCAAACCGTGCAGGACACCGTGGTGCAGGTGATCGAGCAGCAGCTCAACGGTATCGACAACCTGCGTTATGTGTCCTCGGAGAGCAACTCCGACGGCAGCATGACCATCACCGCCACCTTCGAGCAGGGCACCAACCCTGATACCGCACAGGTCCAGGTACAGAACAAGCTGAACCTGGCCACCCCACTGCTGCCGCAGGAAGTGCAGCAGCAAGGTATCCGCGTCACCAAGGCAGTGAAGAACTTCCTGATGGTGATCGGCCTGGTGTCCGAAGACGGCAGCATGACCAAGGATGACCTGGCCAACTACATCGTTTCCAACATGCAGGACTCGATTTCGCGCACGGCAGGTGTCGGTGACTTCCAGGTGTTCGGTGCACAGTACGCCATGCGTATCTGGCTCGATCCGGCCAAGCTGAACAAGTTCCAGCTGACCCCGGTCGACGTCAGAACCGCGGTCGCCGCGCAGAACGTGCAGGTCTCGTCCGGCCAGCTCGGTGGCCTGCCTGCCATGCCGGGCACCCAGCTGAACGCCACCATCATCGGCAAGACCCGCCTGCAGACCGCCGAGCAGTTCGAAAATATCCTGCTCAAGGTCAACAGCGACGGTTCGCAGGTTCGCCTGCGCGATGTTGCCCAGGTCGGCCTGGGCGGCGAAAACTACGCCATCAGCGCCCAGTTCAACGGCAAGCCGGCCTCGGGCCTTGCGGTCAAGCTGGCGACCGGCGCCAACGCCCTGGATACCGCCACGGCCCTGCGCAAGACCATCAGCGACCTGGAGCCGTTCTTCCCGCCAGGGGTCAAGGCGGTGTTCCCGTATGACACCACGCCGGTGGTCACCGAATCGATCAGCGGGGTTATCCACACCCTGATCGAAGCCGTGGTCCTGGTATTCCTGGTGATGTACCTGTTCCTGCAGAACTTCCGCGCCACCATCATTACCACCATGACCGTACCGGTGGTATTGCTGGGTACCTTCGGCATCCTTGCCGCAGCGGGCTTCAGCATCAACACCCTGACCATGTTCGCCATGGTCCTGGCCATCGGCTTGCTGGTGGACGACGCCATCGTCGTGGTGGAGAACGTCGAACGGGTCATGTCCGAGGAAGGCTTGCCGCCCAAAGAGGCGACCAAGCGGTCGATGGAGCAGATCCAGGGCGCGCTGGTGGGTATCGCCCTGGTACTGTCGGCAGTGCTGCTGCCGATGGCCTTCTTCGGCGGCTCCACGGGTGTGATCTACCGTCAATTCTCCATCACCATCGTCTCGGCCATGGGCCTGTCGGTGCTGGTGGCGCTGATCTTCACCCCGGCGCTTTGCGCCACCATGCTCAAGCCACTTAAAAAGGGCGAGCACCATGTGGCCAAAAGTGGCTTCTTCGGCTGGTTCAACCGCAACTTCGACCGCAGCGTAAACGGCTACGAGCGCAGCGTTGGTACCATCCTGCGCAACAAGGTGCCGTTCCTGCTGGGCTACGCCTTGATTGTCGTGGGCATGATCTGGCTGTTCACCCGCATCCCTACCGCGTTCCTGCCTGAGGAAGACCAGGGCGTACTGTTCGCCCAGGTTCAGACCCCGGCCGGTTCCAGTGCCGAGCGCACCCAGGTGGTGATTGACCAGATGCGTGAGTACCTGCTCGAGGACGAAGCCGATACCGTATCGTCGGTGTTCACCGTCAACGGCTTCAACTTCGCCGGTCGCGGGCAAAGTTCGGGCATGGCGTTCATCATGCTCAAGCCGTGGGACGAACGCTCCAAGGAGAACAGCGTGTTCGGCCTGGCCGAGCGTGCCCAGCAGCACTTCTTCAGCTTCCGTGATGCGATGGTGTTCGCCTTTGCTCCACCTGCGGTACTGGAGTTGGGTAACGCCACCGGCTTCGACGTATTCCTCCAGGACCGTGGCGGTGTCGGCCATGCGAAACTCATGGAAGCGCGCAACCAGTTCCTGGCCAAGGCTGCCCAGAGCAAGGTGCTCAGCGCCGTGCGTCCGAACGGCCTGAACGATGAGCCGCAGTACCAGCTGACCATTGATGACGAACGTGCCAGCGCCCTGGGCGTGACCATCTCCGACATCAACAACACCCTGTCGATTGCCTTGGGTGCCAGCTACGTCAACGACTTCATCGACCGCGGCCGGGTCAAGAAGGTGTACATCCAGGGTGAACCAAACGCCCGGATGAGCCCGGAAGACCTGCAGAAGTGGTACGTGCGCAACGGTGCAGGCGAGATGGTACCGTTCTCCTCCTTCGCCACCGGTGAATGGACCTACGGTTCGCCCAAGCTGTCGCGCTACAACGGTGTCGAGGCGATGGAAATCCTCGGTGCACCGGCCCCAGGCTACAGTACCGGTGAAGCCATGGCCGAGGTGGAGCGTATCGCTGGCGAACTGCCGGACGGCATCGGCTACTCCTGGACTGGCATGTCCTACGAGGAAAAGCTTTCCGGCTCGCAAATGCCGGCACTGTTCGCCCTCTCGGTCCTGTTCGTGTTCCTGTGCCTGGCAGCACTGTATGAAAGCTGGTCGATCCCGATCGCCGTGGTGCTGGTAGTACCACTGGGCATCATCGGTGCATTGATCGCCACCAGCCTGCGTGGCCTGTCCAATGACGTGTACTTCCTGGTCGGTCTGTTGACCACCATCGGCCTGGCGGCGAAGAACGCGATCCTGATCGTGGAATTCGCCAAGGAACTGCACGAACAAGGCAAAAGCCTGTATGACGCAGCGATCGAGGCATGCCGCATGCGTCTGCGCCCGATCATCATGACCTCGCTGGCATTCATCCTCGGCGTGGTACCGTTGACCATTTCCAGCGGCGCTGGCGCGGGCAGCCAGCATGCCATCGGTACTGGGGTAATCGGCGGCATGATCAGTGCGACCGTGCTGGCCATCTTCTGGGTACCGTTGTTCTTCGTCGCAGTGTCGTCGCTGTTCGGCAGCAAAAAGCCGGAAAAGGACGCCACCCCTGAAACTCCACGCTATGAGGCTGGGCAATGACCAAGTCTTTGTTGTCCCTTGCAGTAACCGCTTTCATTCTCGGCGGCTGCTCGCTGATCCCTGACTACCAGACGCCGGAAGCACCGGTGGCTGCGCAGTGGCCGCAAGGCCCTGCGTACTCGCCGACCGAGTCGGCCGACGTGGCCGCCGCCGAACAGGGCTGGCGCCAGTTCTTCCACGACCCGGCACTGCAGCAGTTGATCCAGACTTCGCTGGTGAACAACCGCGACCTGCGCGTGGCGGCACTGAATCTTGACGCTTACCGCGCGCAGTACCGCATCCAGCGCGCCGACCTGTTCCCGGCGGTTTCGGCCACTGGCAGCGGCAGCCGCCAGCGCGTCCCGGCTGACATGTCGACCACCGGCGAAGCCAACATCACCAGCCAGTACTCGGCCACGCTAGGCGTCAGCGCCTATGAGCTGGACCTGTTCGGCCGCGTACGCAGCCTGACCGAGCAGGCCTTGGAAACCTACCTGTCCAGTGAGCAGGCGCGTCGCTCCACGCAGATCGCCCTGGTGGCCAGCGTGGCCAACGCCTACTACACCTGGCAGGCCGACCAGGCACTGTTCAAGCTGACCGAAGAGACGCTCAAGACCTACGAGGAAAGCTACAACCTGACCCGCCGCAGCAACGAAGTCGGTGTGGCTTCGGCGCTCGACCTCAGCCAGGCGCGCACCGCAGTGGAAGGGGCACGGGTCAAGTATTCGCAGTATCAGCGCCTTGTTGCCCAAGACCTCAACAGCCTGGCCGTGCTGGTGGGTACCGGCATCCCGGCCAACCTGCCCAAGCCGCTGGAGCTTGATGCCGACCAGCTGGCGGAAGTGCCGGCTGGCCTGCCGTCGGACATCCTCCAGCGCCGCCCTGACATCCAGGAGGCCGAACACCTGCTCAAGGCCGCCAACGCCAACATTGGCGCAGCGCGAGCAGCGTTCTTCCCGAGCATCAGCCTGACCGCCAACGCCGGCACCCTGAGCCCGGACATGGACGGGCTGTTCAAGGGGGGGTCGGGGACCTGGCTGTTCCAGCCGCAGATCAACCTGCCGATCTTCAACGCCGGCAGTCTGAAGGCGAGCCTGGACTACTCGAAGATTCAGAAAGACATCAACGTCGCCAAGTACGAAAAAACCATCCAGACCGCCTTCCAGGAAGTCTCCGATGGCCTGGCGGCACGCAAGACCTTCGAAGAGCAGTTGCAGGCGCAACGTGACCTGGTGCAGGCGAACCAGGATTACTACCGCCTGGCCGAACGCCGTTACCGCATCGGTATCGACAGCAACCTGACCTTCCTCGATGCCCAGCGCAACTTGTTCAGTGCACAGCAGTCACTGATCACCGATCGCCTGTCGCAGCTGACCAGCGAGGTCAACCTGTACAAAGCGCTCGGCGGTGGCTGGTACGAGCAGACCGGGCAGGCCAATCAGCAGGCATCGGCGGCAACACCGAAGAGCTGACTGTTCAGGTAAAAACAAAAAACCCACCCCTTGCGGTGGTTTTTTTGTTGCGCACGACACTGCCTGACAAACAATTAACCAACTGGAACATTCCGTTCGATTATCGCCCGCTTCCGCTTGCGACGAATTGCCTCACTGCCGCCCTCCCCGCACCATCCTCTCCAGCAACACGTTGCCAATTTGATCAAAAAACCCGCCCTGCAGGCCGCACTTTGCAGCGCACCGGTTCGCCAATAAAAACAAGAGATCCACGACAGATGAGCATTTCGCACCCCGCACGCCAGCTGCTGCCCGGCCTGTTGGCCATGTCCTGCGCCCTCCCCGCATTGGCCGCCGAAGGCGGTTTCATGGAGGACGCCAAGGCCACCCTCAACCTGCGCAACTTCTACATCAACCGCAACTTCGTCGACCCGGCTCACTCCCAGGCCAAGGGAGAGGAATGGACGCAAAGCTTCATCCTCGATGCCCGCTCCGGCTTCACCCAGGGCGTCGTAGGTTTCGGCGTGGATGTACTGGGCATGTATTCGGTCAAGCTCGACGGCGGAAAAGGCACCACCAATACCCACCTGCTACCGGTCCACGATGACGGCCGGCCCGCCGACGACTTCGGCCGCCTGGGCGTCGCACTAAAAGCCAAGCTGTCGGAAACCGAACTGAAAGTCGGCGAATGGATGCCCGTGCTGCCGATCCTGCGCTCGGATGACGGCCGCTCGCTGCCGCAGACCTTCCGCGGTGGCCAGCTCACCTCGAAAGAAATCGAGGGCCTGACCCTGTACGCCGGTCAGTTCCGCGCCAACAGCCCGCGCAACGACGCCAGCATGGAAGACATGTCGCTCAATGGCCGAGCGGCGTTCACCTCCGATCGTTTCAACTTCGGTGGTGGCGAATATACCTTCAACGACAAGCGCACGATGATCGGCCTGTGGGATGCCCAGCTCAAGGACATCTACCGTCAGCAATACATCAACCTGGTGCATAGCCAGCCCCTGGGCGAATGGACCCTGGGCGCCAACCTCGGCTATTTCATCGGCAAGGAAGACGGCGCCGAACGCGCAGGCCAGCTAGACAACCGCACGGCCTCGGCGATGCTCTCTGCACGCTACAAGGGCAACACCTTCTACGTCGGCCTGCAGAAAGTCAGCGGCGACGATGCCTGGTTGCGGGTCAACGGCACCAGCGGTGGCACCCTGGCCAACGACAGCTACAACTCCAGCTTCGACAATGCCAAGGAACGTTCCTGGCAGGTGCGCCATGACTTCAACTTCGTCACCGTCGGTATCCCCGGCCTGACCCTGATGAACCGCTACATCAAGGGTGACAATGTCACCTCTGGCAGCATCGACGACGGCAAGGAATGGGCGCGAGAAACCGAACTGGCCTACGTGGTGCAGTCGGGGTCATTCAAGGACCTTTCGGTGAAATGGCGCAACTCGACCATGCGCAGGGACTTCAGCACCAACGCGTTCGATGAGAACCGGTTGATCGTGAGTTACCCGCTGAACCTGTTGTGATCTCTTGGGCCATCAGCCATGCGGACTGGCACCATTCGCTAAGCTGATGATGGTGGTGCGCCAAAGGCTATCCTGAGCAGTATGAGTGGCCTGTGCCCGCCAACAGGGCGGCACAGGCTACCCCATGCAAACAGGCCACCCAGGGAGGAACAACAATGAAAAACCTCGTCGAACACCTGAGCCAATACGCCAGCTACCATCGCGACCCACGCAATATCGCTACCCACTTTGTCGGCATTCCGCTGATCGTGCTGGCCGTGACCATCCTGCTGTCGCGCCCGGGCTGGGACGTCGCCGGGGTCTGGCTGTCCCCTGCCCTGCTGGCAGCTGCGGCGTCGGTGTGGTTCTACCTGCGCCTGGACCTGCGTTTCGGGCTGGTGATGGGCTTGCTGCTGGGGCTGTGCCTATGGGTTGGGCAAGCACTGGCGCTGCAAAGCACCGCGCTGTGGCTCAGTGCTGGGGCAGGAGCATTTGTGGTGGGCTGGATCATCCAGTTCGTCGGGCATTATTACGAAGGCCGCAAGCCGGCGTTCGTCGACGATATCAGTGGGCTGATCATAGGGCCGCTGTTCGTGGTGGCGGAGGCGGCGTTCATGCTGGGAATGTGCCCGGCGCTCAAGCATGCAGTTGAGGCCAATGCCGGGCCGGTGGCGCTGCGCTCTGCGTAGGAGTGGCCTTGTGTCGCGAAAGGGCCGCAAAGCGGCCCCATCAATTTCAGCGACGCTGCAACCATCCTGGGGCCGCTTCGCAGCCCTTTCGCGACACAAGGCCGCTCCTACAGGTGCGTGAGCTTCACGACTGTTGGCGAGACTCTACACCCAACTCATCCCACACCGATTCTGCCAGGTGGAAGGTGGCATTGGCTGCTGGAATACCACAGTAGATAGCGCTCTGCATCAGCACTTCCTTGATCTCTTCACGGGTCACGCCGTTGTTGGCCGCCGCGCGCAGGTGCAACTTCAATTCATCGTTACGATTCATGCCGATCAACATTGCGATGGTGATCAGGCTGCGCGTATGCCGTGGCAGGCCCGGGCGTGTCCAGATATCACCCCAGGCATGGCGAGTGATCATTTCCTGGAACTCGCCATTGAAGTCGTTGAGTTTCTCCAGGCTGCGATCCACGTGGGCATCGCCGAGTACTGCGCGGCGTACTTGCATGCCGGCGTCGTAACGTTGTTTCTCATCCATGGCAGATTCCTCAGCGAGCCAGCAGGAAGTCAAGCACGCGAAGGCTGAACGCCTCGCCGATCTCGACATTGGACAGGTGCGCTGCCGGGAATTCGGCATAGGTGGCACCGATGATCGCGGCCTGCATGAAGCGGCCATGTTCCGGCGTGGTCACCACGTCCTCGGTACCGGCAACGACCAGCGTAGGCACCTGGATACGGCCGAGTTGCTCACGGTAATCGGCGTCGCGTACTGCCGCGCAGTTGGCTGCATAGCCCTGTGGAGAGGTCTGTGCGAGCATCTGGCAGATGCGCTGCGCCTGCTCAGGTTGAGCCTGGGCAAACGCGGGAGTAAACCAGCGAGCGATCGAGGCGTCGCGCAGGTCGGCCATGGCCTGCTGGCCGCCTTTGAGCACCATGTCGATGCGGGTATTCCACACTTCGTCATTGGCGATCTTGGCCGCGGTATTGCACAGGGTCAGGCTGTGCAGACGCTCGCCCGCATTGATACCCAGCCACTGGCCGATCAGGCCACCCATGGACAGGCCGACGAAGTGGGCATGCCGGATATCCAGTGCATCGAGCAGTGCCAGCACATCGCCGCCCAGTTGCTCGATGCTGTATGGGCCGTCGGTGACCAGCGAAGCGCCGTGACCGCGAGTGTCGTAACGCAGTACACGCAAGTGCTCGCTCCACAGCGGAATCTGGCTGTCCCACATGCCCAGGTCGGTCCCCAGGGAGTTGGACAGCACCAGCACCGGGGCATCGTCCGGGCCATCGAGTCGATAGTTCAGTACGCCATCGGCCAGTTGCAAATGCGCCACAGCGGTCTCCTTCAGGCAGTGAAACGTTGATGTTCAGCCACGGCGCGCGCCACCCAGACGCGGGCCTGGCCAAGGTAATGGGCAGGGTCGAGCAGACGGTCTAGCTCTTGTTCAGTCAGTTCGGCAGTCACCTGCGGCTCGTCGCCCAGCACAGCGCGCAGATGTCGCTGTTCGGCCACGGCGCGCTGGCAGCATTGCTCGAGCAAGTGATGGGCGCGGTCGCGGCCAAGGCGCTGGGCCAGAACGATGCTCACCGCCTCGGCCAGCACCAGGCCTTGGGTCAGGTCGAGGTTGCGGCGCATGCGCTCGGCGTCCACCTCCATGCCTTCGACGATCACCTGGGCCTGACGCAAGGCGCCTGAAACCAGGCAGCAGATCTCCGGCAGTGTTTCCCACTCGGCATGCCACAGGCCGAGACTGCGCTCGTGCTCCTGGGGCATGGCTGCATAAAGTGTCGATAGCAGCCCCGGCACACGGGTGGCGGCACCGATCAGCACTGCTGCGCCCACCGGGTTGCGCTTGTGCGGCATGGTCGACGACCCACCCTTGCCAGGCGCGGAAGGCTCGAACACCTCGCCCGCCTCGGTCTGCATCAGCAGGCTGACATCGCGCCCCAACTTGCCCAGGCTACCGGCAATAAGGCCCAGCACCGAGGCGAATTCCACCAGGCGGTCGCGCTGGGTGTGCCAGGGTTGCTCGGGCAAGGTCAGTTCCAACTGTGCGGCCAGGCCCTCGGCGACCGGTAGTGCTTTGCTGCCCAAGGCCGCCAAGCTGCCGGAGGCGCCACCGAACTGCAGTACCAACAAGCGCGGACGCAGCTCCTGCAGCCGTTGACGGTGGCGCGTAACGGCGCCCAGTATGCCGGCCAGCTTCATGCCCAGAGTCACCGGGGTGGCGTGCTGCAGCCATGTACGTCCCACCAGCGGTGTGTCGGCGTGCAGCAGGGCCTGGCGCGACAAGGTTTCGGCCAGCGTGGCGAGGTCAGCCTCGATCAGCGCCAGTGCATCACGCAACTGCAGCACCAGCCCGGTATCCATCGCGTCCTGGCTGGTGGCGCCCAAGTGCACATAGCGTTCGGCCTCAGGAACACCACTGGCGATCACCTTGCCCAGCGCCTTGACCAGCGGGATTGCCGAGTTGCCTGCCGTGGCAATGGCATCGGCGAGCGCGCGAACGTCAAAGCGCTCGGCCTGGCAGGCCGCCTCGATGGCCGCTACCGCGCTGTGCGGCACCAGGCCGGCAGCAGCCTCGGCACGGGCCAGGGCAGCTTCGAAATCGAGCATGCCCTGCAGACGGCCGCGGTCAGAAAAGATCTCGCGCATGGCCGGGGCGGTGAAATAGGCGTCGAACAGTAGGTTGCTCATGCAACGTCCTTAATCATCATGGTGCAGGTACGCCGCCTGTTTAGGCAGACGCAGGCTGAACAGGAACGCGATTGCCATCATCGCCGTCACGTACCAGTAAAAGGTGTTCTCCATACCCAGGCTTTTCAAGCCCAGGGCCACATACTCGGCCGAGCCGCCGAACATTGCGTTGGCTACCGCGTAAGCCAGGCCTACACCAAGCGCACGCACCTGCGGCGGGAACATCTCGGCCTTCACCAGGCCACTGATCGAGGTGTAGAAACTGACGATGCACAGTGCCAGGGTCACCAGTACGAAGGCCATGAACGGGCTGCTGACGGTCTTCAACGCCATCAGCAACGGCACGGTGAACAGCGTCCCCAAGGCACCGAACAGCAGCATCGAGTTACGTCGCCCGATACGGTCGGAGAGCATGCCGAAGAACGGCTGCATCACCATGTACAGGAACAAGGCGCCGGTCATCACGAAGCTGGCGTTCTTCGCGGTCATGCCCGCAGTGTTGACCAGGTACTTCTGCATGTACGTAGTGAAGGTATAGAAGATCAGCGAGCCACCGGCGGTATAGCCGAGCACGGTGATGAAGGCAGCCGTGTGGTTGCGGAACAGGCCTTTGATGGAGCCAGCGTCCTTGTCCTTGCGGGTTTCGGCGCTGCTGGTCTCGTGCAGCGAGCGGCGCAGCATCAGCGAGATCAGCGCAGCAATGGAACCGACCACGAACGGAATGCGCCAGCCCCAGGCGCGCAGTTCGTCTTCGGTCAGCAATTGTTGGAGGATCACCACCACCAGCACGGCAAGCAGTTGGCCACCGATCAGCGTGACGTACTGGAAGGAAGCAAAGAAGCCGCGCTGGCCGCGCAGCGCTACTTCACTCATGTAGGTCGCGGTAGTGCCGTACTCACCGCCTACCGACAGGCCCTGGATCAAACGGGCCAGCAACAGCAGCGCCGGGGCCCAGGTGCCAATGCTCGAGTAGGTGGGTAAACAGGCAATCATCAAGGAGCCGAAGCACATCATCAGCACCGAGATCATCAGGGAATTCTTGCGGCCATGGCGGTCCGCCAGGCGACCGAAGATCCAGCCACCGATAGGCCGCATCAGGAAGCCAGCGGCGAACACGCCAGCGGTATTGAGCAATTGAACAGTGGGGTCGTCAGAGGGGAAGAAGGCCGGGGCAAAATAGATTGCACAGAAGGCGTAGACATAGAAGTCGAACCATTCCACCAGGTTGCCTGAAGAGGCACCGACGATGGCGAAGATGCGCTTACTGCGCTCTTCGCCGGTGTAATAGGTTGAGGTCATGACGGCTTTACTCCTGGAGTGTGCTAAGTAGGTCTAGACATACTTAGTAACACACTCGTTCCGCTTCTGGGCTGGCTATTGGCCTTGTGTCTCATAAGTCCGGCCTCTTCGCGGGACAAGCCCGCTCTCACAAGAGAGGCGTGGTCCCCTGTGGGAACGGGCTTGTCCCGCGAAAAGGCCGGGACAGGTCAAACCCGCTCGATGGCCAACGCCAGACCTTGGCCAACACCGACACACATGGTCGCCAAGCCCTTGCGCCCACCGCTCTTCTCCAGTTGGTGCAGTGCGGTCAGCACCAGGCGCGCACCACTCATGCCCAGCGGGTGGCCCAGGGCAATTGCACCGCCGTTGGGGTTCACCTGCGGCGCATCATCGGCCACGCCCAGCTCACGCAGCACCGCCAGGCCTTGGCTGGCAAACGCTTCGTTGAGCTCGATCACATCGAAATCGCTCATGGCCACACCCAGGCGCTCGGTCAGCTTGCGCACCGCCGGTACCGGGCCAATGCCCATTACCCGTGGTGCGACACCGCCGCTGGCCATCCCCAGAACACGGGCACGCGGGGTCAGGCCGTGCTTCTTCACCGCTTCAGCCGAGGCCAGGATCAGTGCAGCAGCACCGTCGTTCACGCCCGAGGCATTGCCAGCGGTGACCGTCTTATCCGGGCCGTTGACCGGCCTGAGCTTGGTCAGTGCCTCGAGGGTGGTTTCCGGGCGCAGATGCTCATCTCGCTCGACGATGGTTTCGCCCTTCTTGTGGGCGATACGCACAGGCACGATTTCTTCGGCGAAGAAGCCGGCAGCCTGTGCTGCTGCGGCCTTCTGTTGGCTGCGCAGGGCGAATGCATCCTGGTCGGCACGCGAAACCTGGTAATCGTCTGCGACGTTATCAGCGGTTTCAGGCATGGAATCCACACCGTACTGGCTCTTCATCAGCGGGTTGATGAAGCGCCAGCCGATGGTCGTGTCTTCAAGCTTCATGTTGCGCGAGTAAGCGCTCTCGGCTTTGCCCATGACAAACGGCGCGCGCGACATGGACTCGACGCCGCCGGCAATGGCCAGCTCCATCTCGCCGCTGGCAATGGCACGGAATGCAGTACCGATGGCGTCCATACCCGAGGCGCACAGCCGGTTCAGGGTAACGCCCGGAATACTCTCGGGCAGGCCCGCCAGCAGAAGGGCCATGCGTGCCACGTTGCGGTTATCTTCACCGGCCTGGTTGGCACAGCCAAAAAACACTTCGTCGACCTGATCCCACTGCACACCCGGGTTGCGCTCGATCAGCGCCTTGAGCGGTACAGCGGCCAGATCATCGGCACGCACGCCGGCCAGGGCGCCGCCGAAGCGGCCGATGGGGGTGCGGATAGCGTCACAGATAAATACGTCGCGCATCAAGCTTCTCCTGCCAGTGGGCCATGGGCCTCGGCGGTGCGGGTTTCAAAGTCACGCAGCGCACCCAGGTCGACCTCGGTTCAGGGTGCTACGTTGGGCTCAGATTAAGGAGAGTGGCGGGTCGCTGACAATCCGATAATCGACTATCCGTGCGTTTATCGAACATATTGTCACCTAGCCATCCCTTTCCCAAGGGGCCGCAACGCGGCCCGTCAGCGCAGGCTCAGGTCGCGTCGGCGTGGCTCACCAGGCCTTTCACGATCACGCCTACCGTGGCCAGCGCAGCTGGCACCAGCAATGCCGTCAGCACCTGCTCGAAGTTCCAGCCCAGGCCAAGCAGGGTCGCACCACTCCAGGCGCCGAGGATCGCGCCAAAGCGGCCGATGCCGAGCATCCAGGAAACACCGGTGGCACGCGCTTGGGTCGGATAGAACCGCGCCGCCAGCGAAGGCATGGCCGATTGCGCGCCGTTCACACACATCCCGGCTACCAGCACCAGAGTGGCAAGCACGGTAATGTTGCCCAGGCTCTGCCCTACCGCATAAGCGAACACGCCAGCCAGCAAGTAGAAGATACCGATGACCTTGTGCGGGTTGTAACGGTCCATGGCCCAGCCTACTGCCACGGCACTGAGTACGCCACCGAACTGGAACAGCGCACCGATGAACGCGGCCTGCTCCATGCTTGCGCCGCTGTCACGCATCAGCGTCGGCAGCCAGCTGGTCAGCAGGTAGACGATGACCAGGCCCATGAAGTAGGTCAGCCACAGCAGCATCGTCCCCAGGCCATAGGCGCCGGAGAAGATCACTGCGAACACGTTGCGCGCGGCCACAGCCTTCTGTTCCGGCACACTGAAGCTGGCTGCCTGCGCAACGACGGCCGGTGCAATCGGCGCCAGGGTCTTGCGCACCTTGTCGGTACCGCGGTTGCGTACAACCAGAAAGCGTGCCGACTCAGGCAGCCAGACCATCAGCACCACAACCAGCAGCAGCGGCAGCACACCGCCCACCACCAACAGGCTATGCCAGCCGTAGGCCGGGATCATCTTCGCGGAAATGAACCCACCACCGGCCATGCCCAGGTTGAAACCGCAGAACATGCTGGTCACCAACAGCGACTTGAGGCGCTCCGGGGTGTATTCGGAAAGCAGCGTGGTGGCATTGGGCATGCCGGCACCCAGCCCGAGGCCGGTCAGAAAGCGCAGCATCAGCAACTGGTCGACGTTGCTGGCGTAGGCCGAGGCCAGGCTGAAACCACCGAACACCAATACCGCACCTACCAGCACGACCTTGCGGCCAAAGCGGTCGGCCAGCGGCCCAGACCCCAAGGCACCGAACACCATCCCGATCAATGCGGCGCTCATCACCGGGCCAAGGCTGGCGCGGTCGATGCCCCATTCCTGGGACAATGCCGGAGCGATAAAGCCCATGGCCGCAGTATCCAGACCATCGAGGAAGACAATCAGGAAGCAAAGGATCACCACGCGCCACTGGTAGCGCGACAGCGGTTGTTCATTGATGAAGGATTGAACGTCGAGGCAGTTCCCGACAGATTGCGGTTTGTTCATTGTTGTTATCCAGAAATTGGGCACAGTCGAGCCACTGCACGAGGGCAACCGGTACAGGGTTCAAAGTCGATGAAATGCGGCCTGATTCAGCCTGGATACAACGGTACTGCGTGCGGGTGCGGCCGCAGCAGCGAGGTGACAGTGGTCATGATGTGCGCCTCTTGTGTTTTTCTTGTTCGGTCGGCACAGCCGACCGCTGCGAGAGACATTAATCAGCCAATGGAGGGCGCGCAATTCGTCCAGAGCGACACTGTGCGTTTATCGAACAGGAAACGGTTGGCATGTTCGATAACAGTGCACAGCGGCACGACGGGCTGTACGTGTTTCAGCCAAACAACTGATGGCAAAGATCGCGACTGGATGCCAGCAGGATCGGCAAGAAGCGCTGTTCCAGCTCGCTTCGGCTCACACGCCCCACATGGGTACTGACATTCAACGCCGCAAGCACCTGCCCGGACGCATCATAAATCGGCACAGCAATCGAACGCAGCCCCTGCTCCAGCTCCTGATCGACCACGCACCAGCCTTGCTCACGCACCTGCTGAATGCAAGCGAACAGCGACTCCGGATCATGCAAGGTACGGCTGGTGCGGGCCTTGAGGTCGGCGCGGTCGAGGTACTCGCGCAAGCTGGTGTCGTCCATCGCTGCCAACAGAATGCGCCCCATCGACGTGCAGTAGGCCGGCAGCCGCCCACCGACTGACAGATCGACCGATATCAACCGCTCCACAGTGGCCGAGCGGGCTATATAAAGAATGTCGTCGCCTTCGAGGGTGGCCATGTTGGCAGCCTCGTGCAATTGATCGCTGATGCGGTCCAGATAGGGTTGGGCCGACATCGCCAGGGGCGTCGACGAAAGATAGGCATGGCCGAGGGTCAGCACCTTGGGCAGCAGCGAATAGGTACGCCCGTCGGTCGTGGCGTAGCCGAGCTTGATCAGCGTATGCAGGCAACGACGCACCGCCGCTCGTGGGATCTCGGTGCGGTGGCTGATCTGAGCGATGGTCAGATGGCGCTTGCGCTCCTGAAATGCCTGGATCACGGCAAGGCCCCGCGCCAGCGAGGTCATGAAGTCCGGGTCACCAGTAAATGCCTGAATACGCTTGGCTGGGGAGGCCACGATCGGCGGCGCCAAGGCAGGGGCGCTCGGGCGTACCGACTCCGGGCTGGCAGATTCGTTGGCCGGGATTTCGTCACTCATCGCTCACCTCAAAAAATTCGCTGCTTCGTGCGATTATCGAACAAACGGCCGATAATCGCAATTGACCGCTGACACGTTTACTTATACCTTTCTACTGCCACTTGTGGCTTCTTTGGAGAGACTGGTCAGGTACCCACCGTAGAAGTCCCCAGGCAACGGCCTCGTCTTTGTGCGAGGCCGTTTTTATTTCCCTGCCTGGTATCTGAACAGCAGCGAACTTTCCATGCGCCGGCCGTTCAAACTTTGCACAAGCAGCCATTACCTGCAACTTGAACGACGGTTGTAAGGGCTGGGTAAATAACACTGTCTGGCGTTTTATCGATTGCTATAATCCAGTCGGCTGGCCCGGATCCGCATTCGGGCAAGGCACTTACGGCCTGACCCTTATCCGACGACCAGCACGCCCTGTGCATGGGCAACGTGCACGTGCACGCACTACCGGCCACTTTTTACATTCAGGTACTACTGTGACGAAAGATGAACTGCGCGCGGAACTGGAGCGCCAGGCTGAACGTTACAAGGAAGTTTACGGTGGTGAAGTCACCACTTACGCCGCTCAACCGGAACCGGAGCGCAAACCTTGGCGCAAACGGGCCACGGTCCAGGATCAGGCCTTCAACCAGGAACTGGAAAAGATGGAGAAAGAGTTGCGCAACGAAGACACCTGAGCCGTTTGCCGCGGGCAATTGCATTGGCGGTCGAGGGCGGCGCTCGCGGGACCGATCGTTACCGACAGGCCGAGTATGAAATGGAATTACACAAATTTCATACAGTCGTTTGAATCATGAATAGCCATTCCCGTTTACAGGAATAAGGCGAAATTCGGCGTTTTTTGTGATTTTTAGCGAAACCTTCTACGCATTACTCCGTGGACGACAACGCTTGGAAGTCGATCAAAAGACTGCCATCGGTCAGCTGCGGGTGCATCGATTGCCAAGGTTTTCTGGCATAATCCCGCCCCCCAAATGACCGCCAGACAACCTTCATGATCGATTTATTCAGCGGACTGGATGCCTGGGTATTGGTGAGCCTGCTGCTCGCCCTGACCTTCGTGCTCGCATTCGAGTTCATCAATGGCTTTCATGACACCGCCAACGCGGTAGCCACCGTCATCTATACCAAAGCCATGCCACCACACCTGGCCGTGTTCTTCTCCGGGGTGTTCAACTTCCTTGGCGTTCTGCTGGGCGGTGTCGGGGTGGCTTACGCCATCGTTCACCTGCTGCCGGTCGAGCTGCTGATCAATGTGAACACCGGGCATGGCCTGGCCATGGTCTTCTCGTTGCTGGCTGCGGCCATCACCTGGAACCTGGGCACCTGGTATTTCGGCATCCCGGCCTCGAGTTCGCACACCCTGATCGGTTCGATCCTTGGCGTGGGCCTGGCCAATGCCCTGATCAGCGACATTCCCTTGGGTGACGGCGTCAACTGGCAGAAGGCGATCGACATCGCCATGTCACTGGTCATTTCGCCCATGGCCGGCTTTGCTGTCGCTGCGCTGTTGCTGCTCGGCCTGAAATGGTGGCGCCCGCTGTCGAAGATGCACAAGACACCGGAACAGCGCCGCAAGCTCGACGACAAGAAGCATCCACCCTTCTGGAACCGCCTGGTGCTGGTGATTTCGGCAATGGGCGTGAGCTTCGTACACGGCTCCAACGATGGCCAGAAAGGCATCGGCCTGATCATGCTGGTACTGATCGGCATTGTTCCGGCCAAGTTCGTGCTCGACCTGAACAGCACTACCTACCAGATCGAGCGCACCCGCGACGCAACGATGCACCTGAGCCAGTTCTACCAGCGCAACGCCGCCACCCTGGGCGAGTTCCTGGCACTGGGCAAGGCACAGGCCAGCGACCTCCCGGAGCAGTTCAGTTGCAACCCGCAGCAGACCGAGCCCACCATCGCAGCATTGCAATCCTCGCTGCAGGGCGTGACCGATTACCGTGCCCTGGAAGCCGACAAGCGCGTGGAAGTGCGCCGCTACCTGCTCTGCCTGGATGACACGGCGAAAAAGGTCGGCAAGCTGCCGGGGCTGGATGCACGTGAAAAGGCCGACCTCGACAAGTTGCGCAAGGACCTCACCGCCACCACCGAATATGCCCCGTTCTGGGTAATCGTTGCCGTCGCCCTGGCTCTGGGCCTGGGCACCATGGTCGGCTGGAAACGCGTGGTACTGACCGTAGGCGAGAAGATCGGCAAACAGGGCATGACCTATGCCCAGGGCATGTCGGCCCAGATCACCGCAGCATGCGCCATTGGCATGGCCAACGTGTTCGCCCTGCCGGTTTCGACCACCCACGTGCTGTCGTCCGGCGTGGCCGGCACCATGGTTGCCAACAAGAGCGGCCTGCAAGGCGGCACAGTAAAAACCATCCTGCTGGCCTGGGTATTGACCCTGCCGGCGACGATGGGCCTGGCGGCTGGCTTGTTCTGGCTGGCATCCAAGGCTATCGGCTGAGCCATAACAGTGCCGTGAAAAGGGCCGCTTTGCGGCCCATCGCCGGCAAGCCGACTCCCACAGGTACAGCGCAGCCCTCAAGAGCTGCGCGGTCCCTGTGAATGCTAACGCTTCTTGCCCCCGAGCAACGACCCCATCAACCCCCGCACCAGTTGGCGCCCCAACTGATTGGCCGCCTGACGAACCGCGGACTTGATCGCCTGCCCCGCCGCGCTCTGCAAGAAATCCCCGGCCTTGTCGACCAAGCTGTCTTCATCCGCCTTGGGCACCGGTACCGGCTCTACCGCCTCACCTTTGCGCCGGGCCAGCATTTCATACGCCGACTCCCGGTCAATCGGCTTGTCATAGCGCCCCGCCAGCGGTGACGCTGCTATCAGCGCACTACGCTCGGCCACACTCAACGGCCCGATTCGCGATTGCGGCGGCGCAATCAACACCCGCTGAACCATCGCCGGCGTCCCCCTTTCTTCAAGCGTACCCACCAGAGCCTCGCCAATCCCCAGCTCGGTCAGCACTGCCAGAGTGTCGAATGCCGGGTTGGGGCGGAAGCCGTCTGCCACGGCCCGCAGCGATTTTTGCTCTTTGGCGGTAAAGGCCCGTAGCCCATGCTGTATGCGCAACCCCAATTGGGCCAGAACGCTGTCGGGCAGATCGCCCGGCGACTGGGTGACAAAGAATACCCCCACGCCCTTGGAGCGAATGAGCCTAACCACCTGTTCCAAGCGATCCTGCAGAGCTTTCGGGGTACCGTTGAACAGTAGGTGCGCTTCGTCGAAAAACAGCGCAAGCACCGGCTTGTCGGCATCGCCTCGCTCCGGCAATTGCTCGAACAGCTCGGCCAGCAGCCACAGCAGGAAGGTGGCGTATACCTTCGGGGCCTCATGCACCAACCGGCTGGCATCGAGCAGATGAATTCGCCCACGACCATCAGCGTCCGTGCGCAATAGGTCCTCCAGTTGCAATGCCGGCTCACCGAACAGCGCTTCGGCGCCCTGCTGCTCCAGCGTTGCCAAACGACGCAAGAGTGCCTGGGTCGAGGCCGTGGTCATAAGCGCACTGTCTTCGCCCAGCAACTGGGGATTGTCTTTAAGGTGTGCCAGCAGCGCCTTGAGGTCCTTGAGATCGAGCAGCAGCAACCCGTCACGGTCGGCCACCTTGAATGCGGCATACAACGCAGCCTGCTGGCTGTCGGTCAGCTCTAGCAGATTGCCAAGCAACAGCGGCCCCATCTCACTAAGAGTAGTGCGCAGCGGGTGGCCGGACTGCCCGGCGATATCCCATAGGCTCAACGGATAGGCCTGCGCCTTGTACCCCAACCAGGGCATGCCGGCGATGCGCTCGGCCACCTTGCCCTGGGGCGCTCCAGCCGCACCGACACCGCACAGGTCTCCTTTGACATCGGCAGCGAACACTGCCACGCCGGCATCACTGAATATTTCCGCCAGGTGCTGCAAGGTTACGGTCTTGCCGGTACCGGTGGCACCGGCGACCAACCCATGGCGGTTAGCCAGGCGCATGGCTTGATGCACAGGCTGGCCATCTGGGCCGGCACCTAAAACTATGGTCGAAGTTTCCGACATCTTTTTAATCCTCTGCTCAAGCTTGCCCACCCACCAGCCGATAGCTCTGGATGATATTCGCCTTTGAAGACAGAACACCCCTGAAAGGACTTTCGGGATGTTGCACTGTTTTAAGCGGTACTCGTGCGAACGCCCGATAAAAACCTTAGCGGAACCGATCACGCCATGAACAAAAGCCTTCGTTTCAGCCACAAGATTCTTTTGGCCGCATCACTGATCGTGATACTCGCCTTCAGCCTGTTCACGCTCTACAACGACTATCTCCAGCGTAATGCCATCCGTGAAAACCTGGAGAATTATCTTGCTGAAATGGGCACATCCACTTCGAACAACATTCGCAACCTGTTCGAAGGCCGTATCAAACTGGTTGAAAACCTGGCGCAAAACATCGCCCAGCAACCTGCCATCGCAGAAACGCTGATGGGCCAAAGCGCCCTGACTTCAAGCTTCCTGACCGTCTACCTGGGCAAGGTCGACGGTGGCTTCAGCGTGCGCCCCGACTCGAAGATGCCTGATGGCTACGACCCACGCACTCGCCCCTGGTACAAGGATGGCATGAGCGCCCCGGGCGCCATCCTCACCGAGCCCTACATCGACATGACCACCAACCAGATGGTCATCGGCATCCTCAGCAAAGTGTCCACGAGTGTCGGCGTGGTCGGTGGCGACCTGGCCTTGGACGGCCTGGTGCAGATCATCAACTCGCTGAATTTCGGCGGCATGGGCTACGCCTTTTTGGTCAACGACCAAGGCAAGATTCTGGTGCACCCGGACAAGTCGCTGGTCATGAAATCGTTGTCGGACCTGTTCCCGCAGCACACGCCGAAACTGACCGGCGAGCTCACTGAAATCGAGGCCGATGGCCAGACCCGCCTGCTGTCCTTCACCCCGATCAAGGGCCTGCCATCGGCCAACTGGTACATCGGCCTGTCGGTGGACAAGGACAAAGCCTTTGCCATGCTCAGCAACTTCCGTACTTCGGCGGTCATCGCCACTGTGGTGGCGGTTGTGATCATCATCGGTTTGCTGGGCCTGCTGATCCGCGTGCTGATGCAACCCTTGCTCACCATGACCCGCGCCATGGAAGACATCGCCGAAGGTGAAGGCGATCTGACCAAACGCCTGAAAATCCACCAACATGATGAGTTCGGCATCCTCGGCACCGCCTTCAACCGCTTCGTCGAGCGCGTCCACGGCTCGATCCGTGAGGTGTCCTCGGCCACCGAGCAGGTCAACGAAGTGGCGCTACGCGTGATCAGCGCCTCCAACTCGTCGATGACCAACTCGGACGAGCAGTCCAACCGCACCAACAGCGTTGCCGCGGCCATCAATGAACTAGGTGCCGCCGCCCAGGAAATCGCCGGCAATGCCGCCCAGGCCTCGCAGCATGCAAGCTCTGCACGACTGCTGGCTGAAGAAGGTCAGCAGGTAGTGACGCGCAATATCGAGGCGATGAATCGCCTGTCGGACCTGATCGTCACCTCCAGCGCGCACATCGAGACGCTCAACAGCAAGACGGTGAACATCGGCCAGATCCTCGAAGTGATCACCAGTATCTCCCAGCAGACCAACCTGCTGGCGCTGAACGCCGCCATCGAAGCCGCACGGGCTGGAGAAGCCGGGCGCGGTTTTGCCGTGGTCGCAGACGAAGTGCGTAACCTGGCGCACCGTACCCAGGAGTCGGCGCAACAGGTACAGGCGATGATCGAGGAACTGCAGGTTGGTGCGCGCGAGTCGGTCGATACCATGGGCCAGAGCCAGCGCCACAGCCAAGACAGCATGGCGATCGCCAACCAGGCGGGTGAGCGACTGGACAGCGTGACCGTGCGCATCGGTGAAATCGACGGCATGAACCAGTCGGTGGCCACTGCAACCGAAGAGCAGACAGCCGTGGTCGACTCGATCAACATGGACATCAATGAGATCAACATGCTCAACCAGGAAGGGGTCGAGAACCTGCAAGCTACCCTGCGTGCGTGCTCGGACCTGGAGCAGCAGGCCACCCGCCTCAAACAGCTGGTAGGCAGCTTCCGCATCTAGCCGCAAGCTGCAAGCTGCAAGTAAAAGCGGGTATGGCGCCACCTTTTGCTTGTAGCTTGTAGCTTGCAGCTCCCACCCAACCCAACCGAACAAACTATCCTTCAGGTAGGTCAACCTTAGGCGCGTCATCCCCGGCCTGTTACAGCCCGATGACGGACCAAAAGTCGATCCCGGAGGGATGCTGATCGTGCACATCGCTGACATCACCATGTTCTACGCCCCGGCCAGCGGCGGCGTACGCACTTATCTTGATGCCAAACACCACCGTCTCGACGCCATTGAGGGCGTACGCCACAGCCTGTTGATTCCCGGAGCCAGCGCTCGCCAGGAAGACGGCATCTATCAGGTTCCGGCTCCACCCCTGCCGTTCGGCAAAGGCTACCGCTTCCCGGTGCGGCTGGCCCCCTGGTGCAATGTACTGCGCGGCCTCAAGCCCGACCTCATCGAGGTGGGTGACCCCTACCTGACCGCCTGGGCGGCCCTTGAGGCGCGGCGTCAGCTGGATGTACCCGTGATCGGTTTCTATCACTCCGACTTGCCGCTGCTGGTCAGCAACCGTATGGGCAACTGGTTCACGCCAAATGTCGAAGCCTATGTCAGCAAGCTGTACGGAAATTTCGACCGAGTGCTGGCGCCCAGCCAGGTGATGGCCGACAAACTTCGCCGCCTGGGCGTGCGCGATGTCCATGTGCAGCGCCTGGGCGTCGATCTGGCCACGTTCAACCCGCAACACCGTGACCCGCAACTGCGCGCCGAACTGGGTATCCCCGATACCACCCGCCTGCTGATCTTCGCCGGCCGTGGCTCGCGGGAAAAAAACCTGCCCGTGCTACTCGATTGCATACAGCGCCTTGGCCGCCCTTACCACCTGTTGCTGGTGGGCTCGAACATGCCAGCCAACGTCCCTGACAACGTCAGCGTGATCAATCACTTCTGCGCGCCACAGGACGTCGCCAGGCTGGTGGCCAGCGCAGACCTGCTGGTGCATGCCGGCGACCAGGAAACCTTCGGCCTGGTCATCCTTGAAGCAATGGCCAGCGCCACTCCCGTGGTGGCCGTGCACGCCGGGGCCTTCGGCGAGATCGTCAATGAGCAGTGCGGGCGCCTGTGCCGGGCAAACGATGGGCAGGCCATGGCCACTGCAGTGCGTGAGGTGTTCGAAGCCGGCGTGCGCAAGCTCGGGGCCCAGGCCCGCTGCCATGTGGAGCAGCATTATTCATGGGATAATGTCGTCGCCGGTCTGCTGCAGCACTATCAAGCGGTGCTTGGCCATCAACCGCAGGTACGCGCCCATGCTTGAGCCCAGCGCCGCGCCGGGCAGCCTGATGCTTGTGCTGCACGACATCTCGCCCGAGACCTGGCCGGACTACCAGCCCTTCGTTCAGGCGGTCGATGAAATGGGCCATGTACCCATGACCTGGCTGGTAGTGCCGAACTTCCATCACCGCAACCCGCTGGCAGGCTCCCCCGCATTCTGCCGCTTGCTCGAACGACGCCTGGCGCGTGGCGATGAACTTGCGCTGCATGGCTTGTATCACACCGACGATGGGCCATCGCCGAGCAGCCTGCGTGAGTACTTCATGCGCCGCCTGTACACCCATGAAGGCGAGTTCTATGCCTTGAACCAAGCGCAGGCCATGCAACGCCTGGAGGCCGGCCTTGAAGTCTTCGCCCGGCAAGGCTGGCCCGTCGCCGGTTTCGTCGCCCCGGCCTGGCTGATGAGCCAAGGGACCCGCCAGGCCCTGAGCCAACTGCCGTTGCGCTACACCAGCACCCCGCAGCACCTCTATCGTTTGCCCGACTTCGCCGCGTTCAATGCCCCTGGCTTGGTCTGGAGTGCCCGTAGCGCCTGGCGCCGCCGTGTGTCGCAGACGGTCTGTGACTGGCAGTGCAGGCGCTGGCGCAACGCTGAAACCCTTCGCCTTGGGCTGCATCCGGTGGATATGCGCCACCGCTCGTCACGAGATTACTGGCTGCGAACGCTGGACAAGCTGCTGATGCAAGGGCGCGAACCCCTGACCAAGTCGGCCTGGCTACAGCGCCAGGCAAACGGATGAACCGTCTGGGCTGGCTGGCCATGGCTCTGGTGATGGCCATGGTGATACCGGCCCTGCTGGGGGGGAGCGAAATGCTGCCCAGGATCAAGGCCTTCGACCTCGGCCTGATGCTGACTCTGCTGGGCATGATCCTGCTGTGCTGGGTAATCAATGCCGTGCGCCTGCGTCTGCTGCTTGGCCAGCAGGGAACAAAGCTTGGACATCTACGCAGCCTCGGCGTAGTGATGGCCACCGAATTCGCCATTTGCACCACCCCAGGCGGCAGCGGTGGGCCGCTGACACTCATGGCGTTGCTGGCGCGTGACCGTATCGGCCCGGCACGCAGCGGCGCGGTGTTTGCCATGGATCAGTTGAACGACCTGCTGTTCTTCTTCTGTGCCATGCTGGCAATAGCCGGTTATGCACTGTTCCACACCCTTGGCCGCAGCCAGCAGGACATGCTGCTGGGCAGCGCCCTGCTGCTGTGCTCGGCACTGGTGGCAATTTTGGCGCTGCTACGTTATCGACGGACGGTGATGCGCTTCAATGGGCGGCTTTTGCAGCGCATGAGGATAGCGCCGGCGCGCAAACGGCGCTGGGCACGCAAGGTGTTGCATTTCATCGATGCCTTGGCACAGACCTGGCGGCTCCCCAAAAGCACACTAGCGTTTGTGTTTACCCTCACCTGCGCGCACTGGAGCCTGCGCTACAGCGTGCTGTACCTGGTATTGCGAGGCTTGGGCGTGGAGTTGTCGTGGATTCCGAGCTTTCTGGTGCAGATGCTCTCGCTCAGCGCCGGGCAGTTCAGCCTGCTGCCGGGCGGAGCCGGGGCCGCCGAGCTGACATCGGCAAGCCTGTTGACGCCCTTGGTGGGCAGCTCCACAGCTGCCGCAGCGATCCTGATCTGGCGAGCGGTCACTTTCTATTTTTATCTGCTGGCCGGTGGGCCGGTGTTTGTCTGCCTGCTAGCGCGTCCCCTGCTGGAGCGCTGGCGGCGTCAGGCGGGCTGAGTTGGCGCCAGAGCTCGGCGGCGCCGGGGAAATCGGTGCCGTCCTGTTCGCTCAGGGCGTCGGGGTCGTAGCGGGAAAGGCAGCCTTCACCGAGGATGGGCGGTACTGATGCGGTGGGTTTGTTGCGTGCGCTGGGCATGTGAGATCCCCTGCATAGCCGGGGCTGCGCTGCAGCCCCAAAGCCGGTATCAATCGAACACGACAGTCTTGTTGCCGTGCACCAGCACGCGGTCTTCCAAGTGATAGCGCAGGCCACGGGCAAGCACCATCTTCTCGACGTCGCGGCCGAAGCGGACCATGTCCTCGATGCTGTCGGCATGGCTCACACGCACCACGTCCTGCTCGATGATCGGGCCGGCGTCCAGCTCTTCAGTCACGTAGTGGCAAGTCGCACCAATCAGCTTCACCCCACGCAGGGCGGCCTGATGGTAAGGCTTGGCGCCGACGAACGACGGCAGGAAACTGTGGTGGATGTTGATGACTTTTTCGGCGTAATCCTGGCACAGCTGCGGTGGCAGGATTTGCATGTAACGCGCAAGCACCACCACATCAGCCGCATGCTCCTGAACCAGGCGCGACACTTCAGCAAACGCAGGCGCCTTGTCTTTCGGGTCGACCGGTACATGGAAGAACGGGATGCCGTGCCACTCGACCATGCTGCGCAGGTCGTTGTGGTTGGAAATCACGCAGGGGATCTCGCAATCCAGTTCATCGGTGTGCCAGCGATGCAACAGATCAGCCAGGCAGTGGGATTCGCGGCTCGCCATCAGCACCACACGCTTTTTCTGAGCCGAGTCAGTAATGCGCCAGGCCATGGAAAACTCTTCGGCGATGGGCGAGAAGGCTTCACGGAAAGCCTCGATACCGAATGGCAGCGATTCGGCGCGGATTTCATGGCGCATGAAGAACCAGCCGCTCTGCTCATCGGAGTGGTGGCTCGCTTCGTTGATCCAGCCATTGTACAAAGCCAGGAAATTACTGACTTTCGCCACGATACCAACACGGTCGGGGCAAGCGATCACCAGACGATAGGTGCGCATGAATAAGACTCCAGAACTTCGCAAAGGCGCTCATTCTAGCGGCACGCCCGGAAAAACGCAGTAATCATTGCACCCCGCCACCGCCGCCTCCTCGCTTACACGCAAGCAGCGGCACGCAGCAACAGCGAGGGCGAAACATGACGAATTACGGGGGCTAATGTAAATATTTTTTTAACCTTGAGATATTTTGTCACAGCCACATAAACAGTTGACGAACTGATTAATAGGTTTACTTGAGAGTTTCGCCTGTCTATTATTGCTCCACACATTCCGAACACGCATTAAGGAACACTCCATGTCCCTGATCAACGAATACCGCGCCACCGAAGAAGCCATCAAGGAACTTCAGGCCCGCCTGGCCAACCTGTCGCAGGATGACAAGCTGAAAAAAGAACTGGAGTTCGAAGGCAAACTGCGCACACTGATGGGCGAATACTCCAAATCGCTGCGCGACGTCATTGCCCTGCTCGACCCAGAATCGAAACTGAGCAAAGGGCCACGTGGCGCAGTCAAGACCACCGCCACCAAACGTGCGCGCAAGGTCAAGCAATACAAGAACCCGCACAATGGTGAAGTGATCGAAACCAAAGGCGGCAACCACAAAACCCTGAAAGAGTGGAAAGCCAAATGGGGTGGCGACGTGGTTGAAAGCTGGGCGACCCTGCTGGACTGATTGTCCGCTTGATCGCTGTACTGCTTAAAACAAGAACGCCGGCACGATGCCGGCGTTTTTGTTTACCTGTACAAAACCACTCAAAAATTGATGGCAAATTGCTCGGCCAGTTGTCGGGCATGCGCCTGCCAGGCATCCAATACCTGCCGCCCTGCCTCGTCCGCGTTGGCCCAGGCGCTTTGGCGTGCCTGCTCGAAGTCACCAAGCGTGTTCGGCGCACCCCATTGCGGATCGCTCAATCGCTGCTGGCAGAAACCATACCAGCGTTGCCGCTCTTCGCTATTCAAGGTCTCCGGGAAGTTGCGCGCCCGATACCGGAATAACAACTCGGGCATGCGCGGGTCATCGAACATCCAGTGGCCTTGCCCCAACTGTGCAGGGTCCAGCGTTCTTACTTGTTCGCACAGCCGGCGATCGCGGTCGCCGAGAAACCCTTCATACAATTGCTGTTCCGGATCTTCACTCGGGACAAAGTCTTCCTTGCCGTAAATGTGTTCCAGCTTGTGTTGCCAAGCGTTCTGTTGATTGGCCAACTCTTCAGCGCGTGATTGTACGAGCGCCAAATCGATACCGAGCCGTTGCTGATCGGCCGCGCGCAATACCGAGAGCGGGGCCACTACCGGGCAGCGATTGATCTGCACCAACTTCAGCGGTATGGGTAATTGCCCGTCAGACAATTCCTCACGGCGGGTGTACAAGCGTTCCCGAATTACCTCGGCACTTTCCCTTAATAAGGGTAGGGTTTCCTGTTGCAGGTCGCACACAATCAGCGCGTTGCGATTACGTGGGTGCCAGGCCAAAGGCAAGACCACCCCCAGATAACTGCGCGCCGCCGAGAAGCGCCCCGATATATGCACCAACGGCTGCAGCAGACGGATTTGCTCCATCACTTTGTGCTTGCTGCGCAACTGGAACAGCCACTCATACAACTTGGGTTGCTTGTGCCGGATCAAGCGTGCCAGAGCGATGGTAGCCCGCACGTCGGAAAGTGCCTCGTGTGCATGCCCATGATCGATGCCATTGGCCTTGCTGAGCAGTTCAAGACGCAGGCTGGTGCGCCCGTCCTGTTGCGGCCAGACGATGCCTTCAGGGCGAAGGGCATAAGCAGTGCGTACCACATCGATCAAGTCCCAGCGGCTATTGCCGCCCTGCCACTCCCGGGCATACGGGTCGAAGAAGTTGCGGTACAGGCTGTAGCGGGTAACTTCGTCGTCGAAGCGCAAGGTGTTGTAACCGGCGCCGCAGGTCCCGGGGAGGGCCAGTTGCGCATGCACCCGAGTCATGAACTCGGCTTCGCCCAGGCCTTGGCTGGCCAGTTGCTGCGGGGTGATGCCTGTAACCAGGCAGGCCGCCGGGTGCGGCAGGATATCGTCGCTAGGGCGGCAATAAAGACTGATCGGCTCGTCGATCTCATTGAGCTCGAAGTCGGTGCGCACACCGGCAACCTGCAACGGCCTGTCGCAGCGGGGGTTGATACCGGTGGTTTCGTAGTCGTGCCAGAAAATGCTTGAGGTCACGGGGACGTCCTGATCAAAGGTCGCCCCGATTCTAACGGACGCGGCCTCAGACGGAAGCGTTGGCCGGATGGAAACTGAAATAGACGCGCAATGAACGCACGAAATCATCGTACTCGCGCGGCGCCTGCAGCAGCATGAAGCCCGAATCGTAATGGCCTGGCGTCTGGTCCTCACGGCACCACAGGCAACTGGCGGTCAGGTTGATGAACTGAACGCCGCCACCGGGCAGCGGCAGGCGTAACTGTAGCTCGAAGTCGGGCCCCACCAGCACCGGCAGCTGGCTGATCAACATCAAGCCATCTTCCGAGGCATTGCCCAACTGCCCGATCGGCTGATCGGTAAAGCGGTTGAAGACCCTCAGTACGCAAGGTAACTGATGGCGTTCGATATGACGCTGATTGAACATGGTCACAATTGCAGTCCGTACCCGATGCCAGGAATACGAGGTACTGGCGGTTGTTGTAACAACTGAGTTACAGGTTAGCGCAGCGCATGCGGCAAATCCCGTGAAATAAACGATACCTTCGTGTTAACGCCAAGGAGAGGTACTCACCGGGTTGGCCATCGCAGCCTCGCCAGCGCGGTAGTGGCCCAGCTTCTCCAGGGTCTGCAGTCGCGCCTTGGCCCGGTATGCATACTCGTTGCGCGGATATTGCTGGATCAGGTACTCATAGGTCTGCGCAGCGTCCACGAAAAGCTTCTGGCGCTCCAGGCACTGGCCACGCAGCAACGACACTTCCGGATGGATGAACGGCCGCGCGCGGCTGGTACGGTCGACTTGTGACAGCTCGAGCATGACCCGTTGGCAATCGCCACGGTCGTACGCACGATAGGCGTTGTTCAGATGGTGGTCCATGGACCAGCGGGTACAGCCGACGGCGCTGGCCGCCAGGGCGAAAACGATCAGGGCTCGCATGGGGATCTCCTTTAATAAAGAGTATATCGGCGTGCCGGTATATTTCTTCAGCTTGCAACTTGCAGCTTGCAACTGCCCTACCTTACCCGCCTGCAGGTAGTGCAACGGAACAATGACTACAGCGCGATTCAGGAGTAGCCTTTCGCTGCGCTTCACTATAGGAGTCTGTGCATGACCATCCGCCGTACCAAAATCGTCGCCACCCTCGGCCCCGCCAGCAACTCGCCGCAAGTGATCGAACAGCTGATCCTCGCCGGCCTGGACGTGGCACGCCTGAACTTTTCCCACGGCACCCCGGACGAGCACAAGGCGCGCGCCCGCCTGATCCGTGAAATCGCTGCCAAGAACGGCCGCCATGTCGCATTGCTGGGCGACCTGCAGGGTCCGAAGATCCGCATCGCCAAGTTCAGCAACAAGCGCATCGAACTGAAAATCGGTGACAAGTTCACCTTCTCCACCGCCCACCCGCTCACCGAAGGCAACCAGGACATCGTCGGTATCGACTATCCCGACCTGGTCAAGGACTGCGGCGTTGGCGACGAACTGCTGCTCGACGACGGCCGTGTGGTCATGCGCGTCGAGACCGCTACCGCTGATGCGCTGCACTGCGTGGTGATCATCGGTGGCCCGCTGTCAGACCACAAAGGCATCAACCGCAAAGGTGGCGGCCTGACCGCGCCGGCCCTGACCGAGAAAGACAAGGCCGACATCAAGCTGGCCGCGGAAATGGACCTGGACTACCTGGCCGTGTCCTTCCCGCGTGACGCCAGCGACATGGAGTATGCCCGCAAGCTACGCGACGAGTCCGGCGGCAGCGCCTGGCTGGTGGCCAAGATCGAGCGTGCCGAAGCCGTTGCCGACGACGAAACCCTCGACAAGCTGATCGCCGCCTCCGATGCCGTGATGGTTGCCCGTGGCGACCTGGGCGTGGAAATCGGCGACGCTGAGCTGATCGCTATCCAGAAGAAGATCATTCAGCACGCTCGCCGCAACAACAAGGCGGTGATCGTGGCGACCCAGATGATGGAGTCGATGATCCAGAACCCGATGCCGACCCGCGCCGAAGTGTCCGACGTGGCCAACGCCGTGCTGGACAACACCGATGCGGTGATGCTGTCGGCCGAAAGCGCCGCCGGTTCCTACCCGATCGAAGCGGTCCAAGCCATGGCGCGCATCTGCTTGGGCGCTGAAAAGCACCCGACCAGCCAGAAGTCCAGCCACCGTCTGCACACCACCTTCGAGCGCTGCGACGAGAGCATCGCCCTGGCGGCAATGTACACTGCCAACCACTTCCCCGGCGTCAAGGCGATCATCGCCCTCACCGAAAGTGGCTACACCCCGCTGATCATGTCGCGCCTGCGCTCGCACGTACCGATCTACGCACTGTCGCCGCACCGCGCTACCCAGGCACGTGCGTCGATGTTCCGCGGCGTCTACCCGATCGCGTTCGACCCGGCTTCGCTGCCGGCCGACAAGGTCAGCCAGGCGGCAGTCGACGAACTGCTCAAGCGTGGCCTGGTGGAGCAAGGCGACTGGGTGATCCTGACCAAGGGCGACAGCTACCACACCATCGGTGGTACCAACGGCATGAAGATCCTGCATGTCGGTGATCCGCTGGTCGGCTGATCTGCCTCAACCGGCGCCGCTCTGCGGCGCCGGTTCAATCACTGCACACCGTCTTCAGGCATGCTCGACGAACACATCGGCAAATACCTGATTCCTCGGTACCCCCGCAATGAAAAGCCGCCGCGCGAAACGCTCTACACTTCCCGGCGAGCCACACACCAACGCGATAGTCTGCCGCGATGATGGCCGCAATGTCGCCAGCGCTGCATCCAGCTGATCCGCCAGTACCTGCTCGACACTCACGCCTTCGATGTGCATCAACGGCTCAGCCAGGTAATGCCCTGCGTTATCATGCGCCACATGCATCACTCTGATTTCCCCCCGATGCCCCTGCCGCAACGCCTCGCGCAAGATGCCCCACAACGGTGCAAGCCCGGTACCTGCCGCCAGCAGCCACAGCGCTTGCGCCTGCCAGTCCAGGTCGTAATACAGCGCCCCACCCCGCAGTTCCCCCAAGCGCAACGTATCGCCAACCTGCAGCCCACGGGCCTTGTCGCAAAAGGCGCCCGGGCGCTGGCAGTCGATATGGAACTCCAGGAACTCATCTTCGCCCGGCAGGCTTGCCAAGGAATAGGGCCGGGCCACCGGACCGTTCCACAGCACCACATGCTGACCGGCCTGATAACGCAATGCCCGCTCCGGCCGCAGGCGCAAGCGCAGCACATCACCCGACCAGTCCAGCGCACAGACCTGTGCAGGAATGCCGTCCTGCAGAGGGTCGAACACCGCTACGCGCAGGTCGTCAATCACCCGGCACTGGCATGCCAGCCGCCAGCCCTGTGCGTGTTTTTCCAGCGCCAGGGCCTCGGGCATTGCATCGGCGGGTTGCCCGTCCAGGCAATGCACCAGGCAGGCGTGACAGCTACCTGCACGGCAGCTGTAGGGCACATTCAGCCCCGCGTCGTTCAGGGCATCGAGCAGATTGCTGCCGGTGGGCACCGTCCAGCGGCGCTCGCCCACACAGAGTTCAGGCATGGTCATCACTTCTCCGGCTATACATCGCCACTCTAAGGCAAGCCGGCATCGGCAGCAAAAAGGATGCCCATCGCCTGCCGACCATGGTCCAGACCACACGCAGGTGTTTCGCAGGCACAGGCGCGCTATACTGCCGCGCCTTTTTGCGTCGGCCTGACCTGTCGACGCCTTGCCAGGCGTTTCGACACGCAGGTGTGCAGTGTCGGAAGGCCTTTACGAATGTTCCCGTCTTTAAGAGGAGCGCGCTGCATGACCGTGATCAAGCAAGACGACCTGATTCAGAGCGTCGCCGACGCCCTGCAATTCATTTCGTACTACCACCCCGTCGATTTCATCCAGGCGATGCACGAGGCCTACCTGCGTGAAGAGTCGCCTGCCGCGCGCGACTCCATCGCCCAGATCCTGATCAACTCGCGCATGTGCGCCACCGGCCACCGCCCGATCTGCCAGGATACCGGTATCGTCACCGTATTCGTGCGCGTCGGCATGGACGTGCGCTGGGACGGCGCCACCCTGAGCGTCGACGACATGATCAACGAAGGTGTGCGTCGCGCCTACAACCTGCCTGAAAACGTTCTGCGTGCCTCGATCCTGGCCGACCCGGCCGGTGCCCGCAAGAACACCAAGGACAACACTCCAGCCGTCATCCACTACTCGATCGTCCCAGGCGACAAGGTCGAAGTCGATGTGGCAGCCAAAGGCGGCGGCTCGGAAAACAAGTCGAAGATGGCCATGCTCAACCCGTCCGACTCGATCGTCGACTGGGTCCTGAAGACCGTCCCGACCATGGGTGCCGGCTGGTGCCCGCCTGGCATGCTCGGCATCGGCATCGGCGGTACCGCCGAAAAAGCCGCGGTCATGGCCAAGGAAGTGTTGATGGAGTCCATCGACATCCATGAACTCAAAGCCCGTGGCCCGCAGAACCGCCTCGAAGAGATCCGCCTGGAGCTGTTCGAGAAGGTCAACCAGCTGGGTATCGGCGCCCAGGGTCTTGGTGGCCTGACCACCGTGCTCGACGTCAAGATCATGGACTACCCGACCCACGCCGCATCCCTGCCGGTGTGCATGATCCCCAACTGCGCCGCCACCCGTCACGCGCACTTCGTGCTCGACGGTTCCGGCCCGGCCGAGCTGGAAGCCCCGTCGCTGGACGCCTACCCGGAAATCGTCTGGGAAGCCGGCCCGAGTGCCCGCCGCGTCAACCTCGACGACATCACCCCGGAAGAAGTGGCCAGCTGGAAGCCGGGCGAGACCATCCTGCTCAACGGCAAGATGCTCACCGGCCGCGATGCCGCGCACAAGCGCATGGTCGAGATGCTCAACCGTGGTGAAACACTGCCGGTTGACCTGAAAGGCCGCTTCATCTACTACGTCGGCCCGGTCGACCCGGTCGGTGACGAAGTGGTAGGCCCGGCTGGCCCGACCACCGCCACCCGGATGGACAAGTTCACCCGCCAGATCCTTGAACAAACCGGCCTGCTGGGCATGATCGGCAAGTCCGAACGTGGCCCGACCGCCATTGAAGCGATCAAGGACAACAAGGCCGTGTACCTGATGGCCGTCGGTGGCGCTGCCTACCTGGTGGCCCAGGCGATCCGCAAGTCCAAGGTTCTGGCCTTCGCCGAACTGGGCATGGAAGCGATCTACGAGTTCGAAGTCAAAGACATGCCAGTCACCGTCGCGGTGGACAGCAACGGTGAGTCGGTGCACATCACCGGCCCTGCGCTGTGGCAGAGCAAGATCGCCGAAAGCCTGGCGGTAGAAGTCAAGTAATCGGTATTGGGGCCGCTTTGCGGCCCCATTCACGCAATCCGCTCGAACTGCTCAGGCCAATCGCGCCTGGTAAATACCTGCCCCTGCTCCCTCACCCGCCGGACCGCTCCCAGATCCACATCGCATACCAGCCACTGGCTGCCCGCAAGGCTCAACGTTTCACTTTCACAAACCACCCCATTGCCCGGCATGCCATGATCCGGCGGCACGAACAATCCCGCACGCCCAATGTTCTCATCCAGCGCCGGTGACCACTGTGCCAACCCCACGGTCGGGCTCTGTAACACCGCAATCTGGTTTTCCAGCGCACGCGCCTGAATTCCGATGCGCACGCGGTGGTAGCCGGCCTCGGTATCGGTACAACTGGGTGCCAGAATCAGGTCGGCACCCGCTTCGGCCAAGTGCCGCGCCAGCATCGGGAACTCATTGTCATAGCAGATCAGGATGCCCAGGCGACCGAGGCCCGTATCGAACACCCTCAGCCCCTGGCCCGCGGTAATGCCCCATTGTTCACGCTCGAAACGGGTCATCATGAGTTTGTCCTGATGCCCCAGCACACCCTCAGGGCCGAATAGCCAGGCTCGGTTGCGGTAGTGCCCATCATTGTCCAGTACCGGTAGGCTACCCGGCTGCAGGTAGACACCCAAGCGCCGGGCGATATCTTCGCACAGCTCCAACCAGGGCTCGATCAACGGCTGGACACCGGCAATGGAGGCTTTGAGGTCGCCGCGCTGGTCGGCAGGCAACTGGCCACTGAGCACCAGGCCGGCGTATTCGGGCAACAACAACAGTTGAGCGCCCGCCTCCGCCGCCTCGGCGCATACGCGTTGCAGGTGCCCGGCATAAGCATCCCAGGTTTCATGCAACTCGATGGCGTACTGGCAGGCCGCCACACGGATCATATCGGCAGTTCCTTGAGCCAGAACGACATGATCTTGTTGCTGCTTTCCGGCTCGTCCAGGTCGCGCCAGGCGTAATGAGTGCGCAGGGACGGGTCATGCAGGAAGCCCCGGTTTCGCCAAAACCCGTGCAATGGCTTGTAGTTGGCAGGCCGCCTGGGATGCACGCCAGGGCGCTCGACGGTGCAGAACGCGCAATAATCGAATTCGGCCAGCTTGTGCGCATAGGACTCGCGCTCAATGAAGAAGCGTACACCCAGGCCTTGGCCACGGTATTCGGGCAGTACCAGCGATTCGCCAAAGTAGTACACACTGGCGGGGTCGCGCCCCTGCGCCAGGAACGGCTGCTGGAACTGGGAGGCAACATCCACCAGCGGCACGCCGGTCGAGGCGCCAACCACCTGGCCCTTGTCCAAGGCCAGCACTACCAGGCTGCGGCCCGAGCGAGCATAGGCTGCCAGGTACTCGGATTCATACTCCAGCGTGCCGTCATAGAGATAGGGGAACTCGCGGAAAACGGTCAGGCGCAGGCGAGCGAGGTCATCGATGTAAGGCGCGATAGCGGCGCCGTGCAACAGGCGTATTTCCATGCTTGGCGGTCGTTTTGTCGATGTGGATGACGCGCTCGGCTAAGCCGGGCTTGAGGGGAAACCCTATCATCCGAACCAATGCTCCACCTTTTCCCTACACGACAGGAACTGTTCCATGACCGCTACCGAACTGGTAAATGCTTACTACGCAGCCTTCAATGCCGGGGACATGCCTGCCTTCCTTTCATTGCTCAGCGAAGACGTGATTCACGACATCAACCAGGGCGAGCGGCAAATGGGCAAGGCCAGGTTTGCCGCGTTCATGCACAAGATGAACCGCTGCTACCGCGAGCGCCTGGCCGATATTGTGGTGATGCAGAATACCGACGGCAGCCGGGCGGCGGCCGAGTTCACCGTACATGGCGAGTACCTGGCCGATGATGAGGGGTTGCCAGCGGCCAACGGGCAGACCTACGTGCTACCGGCAGGCGCCTTCTTCTACATTCACTGCGGGAAAATTGCCCGGGTAAGCAACTACTACAACCTCAATGACTGGGTTGAGCAGGTGGGTTGAACCCACTGGCCCTAGCGCCGGCAAGCCGGCGACGAGGCCAGCTCAGCTGATACGCGTCCCCAGTACCTTGAGGAAGGCCGCAAGCCATGCCGGGTGTGCCGGCCACGCTGGAGCTGTCACCAGGTTGCCATCCACGTGAGCCTGGTCCACGGCGATGTCGATGAACTTCCCCCCTGCCAGACGTACCTCCGGCGCACACGCCGGATACGCACTGCACTCACGCCCTTCCAGCACGCCAGCCGCCGCCAGCAACTGCGCACCATGGCAAACCGCCGCAATCGGCTTGCCGGCCTGGTCGAAAGCTTTGACCAGCGCCAGCACACGCTCATCCAGGCGCAAGTACTCCGGAGCTCGGCCACCAGGGATCAGCAAGGCGTCGTAGCTTTCGGCACGGACCTGGACGAAATCATGGTTCAGGGCAAAGTTGTGTCCAGGCTTCTCGCTGTAGGTCTGCTCGCCTTCAAAATCGTGGATCGCCGTGCGCACCGTCTGGCCCGCGATTTTCTCCGGGCACACCGCATGCACCGTGTGGCCCACCATGCTCAAGGCCTGGAAAGGCACCATCGCCTCGTAGTCCTCGACGTAGTCGCCCACCAGCATGAGAATCTTTTTCGCGGTCATCGCATCCACTCCTTCGGTAGTTTGGGGAACAACCACTGCACGATAGTCTGCTTCAGTCACGACGGTCGAGCAGGTTGACCACCAGGCGGTCCATCCAGCCCCACATCCGCTGCTTCAAACGACGCCACAGTGGCCGTGCGTGCCAGTGGTCAAGATCGACTTCTTCACTGAGGGCGAAATCGCGCTCGAAGCTGGCGATCACGGCCGCGGTCAGCGGCGGGTCTAATGCCTCGACATTGGCCTCTAGGTTGAAGCGCAGGTTCCAGTGATCGAAGTTGCAGGAGCCGACGCTGACCCAATCATCCACCAGCGCCATCTTCAGATGCAGGAAGCAGGGTTGGTATTCGTAGATCCGTACGCCGGCGCGCAACAATCGAGGGTAGTAGCGATGGCCAGCGTAACGCACAGACGGATGATCGGTTCGCGGACCGGTGAGCAGCAGGCGTACATCGACACCCTTGCCTGCCGCCCGGCGCAGCGAACGGCGCACGCTCCAGGTTGGCAGAAAGTAAGGTGTGGCCAGCCAGACCCGCTGTTTACCGCTGTTGAGCGCGCGCACCAGCGAATGCAAGATGTCACGGTGCTGGCGGGCGTCGGCATAGGCCACGCGGCCCATGCCCTGGCCTTGCACCGGCACCTTGGGCAGGCGCGGCAGGCCGAAGCCTTCAGCGGGGCGCCAGGCAGTACGGCGGTTGTTGGCCTGCCACTGGCGGTTGAACAGCAGCTGCCAATCGCTGACCACCGGGCCTTGCATCTGCACCATCACCTCATGCCACTCGCTGGTCGCTTCACCCGGCGTCCAGAACTCATCGGTGACACCGGTACCACCTACCACCGCCAAGCGTTCGTCAACCAGCAGCAGCTTGCGATGGTCGCGATACAGATTACGCAGGCCGCGGCGCCAGCGCAGGCGGTTGTACCAGCGCAGGTACACACCGGCATCCAGCAGGCGTTGGCGCAAAACCGAATTGAAAGCGAGCGAGCCGTAGTCATCGAACAGGCACCGCACGCGTACACCGCGCCGGGCCGCCTGCTCCAGTGCCTCGACCACAGCCTCGGCGCAGGCACCGGCCTCGACCAGGTACAACTCAAGATCGACCTGGGCTTGAGCACCCACGATCGCCTGGAGCATGCGTGGAAAGAATGCGGGGCCGTCGATCAGCAGTTCGAACTGGTTGCCATCGCGCCAGGGAAAGACCGGCCCCGGCATGTCAGCGGGCGTTGAAAATCAGCACCGCATTGACCGGTACCGTCGGGTTGATGGATTTGAGCTTGGCGAACTTGCGCAAGGTTTCCAAGCCGGGCAGCAGGCCGAAATCGTGGGCGTGCAGTATCAACGGCTCAAGGGTCACCACCTGGAAGCGCCGCGCATCGAGGCGGGTTGCCAGCAACAAGGCGTTGTAGCTGTGCGACTGGCCATGCAACGTAACGGTCAGCGGCAGGCGCAATTCGATCTGCGCGCCGTCGGCCAGGTCGTTTATCGGCCGCAGGTCGAGCTGGGCCTTGACCGTCGCTTCGGCAAAGCGACCGACCTCGAACAGGTCCTCACGCATGCGCTCGTCCCGTAGCGGGATACCACTGCTCACCGAATCCATCTCGATACGCAGCCCGGCTGCGCCTTTGCGGTCGACGGTGCCATGCAGCACCAGAAAACGATGGACCTCGGCCGTATCGCCGTTCTTGCCGGTGACGAATGAAAGGCGTGAGGATTCACCATCGAGGTGCCAATTGGCGTGGGCGGGCAGGCACAGAGCCAGCAATAGGACGGGTAAAAGACGGGGCAGCTTGAACATGAGAGATCTCGTGAAACCAGACCGCCAACCTTACCCGGCCGTCTTCATGGCAGCAAGCGGCAGCCAACCTGCGCGCCCTGCCATGCCGCCTGATTGCGCTGGCCCAGCCCTGCAGCACTGACCAGACGCTGCTGGCTATCCTCCTCCAGCATGCTCAACGGCAACCACTGCGCTACATAACCCCGACAATAGGCGCGGTCCAAGCCCATGACAAAACGGCAGGAGCAATACTCCTTGGCCGAATAAGCCGAAAGAATACCCGGGAAATCCGCCAATGCCTGGCGTTCCAGCCAGGCCCAGCCCAGTAAGGCAACCATCACCAGCCCCAGCAGGCGCTTCATGCACCCTCCTTGGCCAGCGCTGTCAGCACACGCTTTAGCAGTTCGTTATGGCTGTAACTGCCATCACGGTCATCGGCGTAGCGGACGATGACCAGCTTGCGGGTCGGCAGTATGTAAAGGGCCTGGCCCCAGTGGCCGAGGGCGGCATAGGTGTCTGCCGGCGCGTCAGGCCAAGGCAAAGTACTGCCCGGCAGTGGCTGGTTGAGCCACCAGTGGCCACCCGGGTTGGCTTCGCCGGGCAGCGGTGTGGCCTGCCTGAACAGGGTACGATTGAAGGCAACCCAGCTTGCCGGCAGCAACTGACGGGCACCCCAGCGCCCTTCACGCTGCATCAACAGGCCGATGCGCGCCAGGTCGCGGGCACTGAGGTAGAGGTAGGAGGAGCCAACGAAGGTGCCACTGCCATCGCGCTCCCAAACGGCGCTGTGAATGCCCAGCGGGGTGAACAGCGCCTGCCAGGGGTAGTCAGGGTAAGAACTGCCCTTGAGCATGCCGCGCAATGCGGCGGCCAGGACATTGCTGTCGCCACTCGAATAAATGAATCGCTGCCCGGGCTTTTCGGCAACGGGCCTTGCAGCAGTATAAGCCGCCATGTCATGGCGCCCGCGGGTATAGAGCATGGCCACCACCGAGGATTTCAGCGGTGCGTATTCGTAGTCCTCCTGCCAGGCCAGGCCACTGGCCCAATGCAACAGATCGGCCAGACGCACGTCGGGGTGTGCTTGCATGGGTGGGTAAAAGCGGGCCGCAGGGTCCTGCAGCTGAAAACGGCCCTCACCTTGGGCCACGCCCAGCACTGTCGCCAGCACGCTTTTGCTCACCGACCAAGTCAGGTGGGCGGTTTTCGCGGTGGTAGGCGCGGCATACCGTTCGTGCAGGATACGGCCGTCGCGAATGATCAGCAGGGCGTCGCTGCGAATGCCGCTGCGCTTGGTGGCGTTGCGTTCAGGGAAGGCATAGCTGTCGACAGCCTGCCAGTCGATGGCCGTGATGTCGGCCTGCCAATCCGGTAGGGGCCAATCCTCAGCCCTGGCCGAACCGACGGCCACCGCCAGGATCATCAACCCTGTCTTCAACATAAACGCCTCTTGGGGTCGCAAGGCGACCCGGGTTTTCAACGGATCAGGCGATCCTGGCAGGCGTTCATGACAATCCGGCAGCCTCCCAAGCCTTGGCCAAGCGCTTTTCCCGAGCAGCCGTCGCCAGCGCCATCACCCCTTGATCCCGCTGCCATAGCTGCGCCCATTGCGCCGGTCCGGCCGACAGCGCTTTGTCGATGGCCCCCTTCAGTGCCTGAAACTGCGCAAACAAGCCCCCCAGCAACAAATGGCAGCCGGCACTGTCGGCGCACTGGCGGCTGGCCTCGGCGCAGCCGGCCAACAAGGCAATCAGGCGCAACCGCAGTTCCTGTTGCCAGGTGCATTCCTGCGCTACGCCATACAACCAGGCAACCATCGCCGCCAGCACGTACAAATCTTCCAGTGAGCGAAACGGTTTAACGTACGCATCCCAACCATCACCGGCCAACAACTCGCAGGCAGCCTGGCGCAGCTGCAGGCGCCCGTGGCCGACCTCAGGCATCAATGGCAGGGTCGGCAACGCCTCCAGAGTCACCCCTGGCTCACCCGGATAAACCACCCCCAGGCTCAGGCGCGGTGCTTCACCCTGCCCTTCGCTGCGCGCCGCCACCAGCAGCCATTCGGCGTCAAGCCCGGCGGTCACGAAGTCCTTGCTGCCGGTCAGGCGCAAACCCTCCAGGCGCGTCTGCATGTCCGCAGGGCGCACGCTACGCCGCTCGGTGGCGCATAACGCGCCGAGACTGGCAGGGGCGCTAGGCCACAGCATGCGCAAGGCGGCCTGGTAGCCAATGAGAAACGCCAGGCCGGGTGTGGCCATGGCGCGCCCAGCCAGCACCGCCAGCTCGAACGGGGCGCACCCACCGAGGCGCTCGAGCTGCGCGGCATATGTCTCACCCAAAGTACCGGCCAGAGGCTGGCGAAAAGGATCGTTGAGTCGTTGCAACCAGGCCATCGGACGCTCCTCTCATAAGCGCTTTTCAGGGCGTGTCACGCAAGCATCACCAAAGGTTCACAGGGGTGACACCGCGGCTACCTAGGCTGACTTTGCACAACAAAGCCGACCGGCCGCAACCCTTCATGGCTGGCTTAGGGAGACTCGCAATGACTCGGACAGCTCGCTCTGGCGACAACAGCACTGAACGCCGTCTGCAAGCCGAACGCCTGGTCGGCGCCGCGGCCCTGCAGGAAGCACAGGCCCTGCGCTACAAAGTGTTCAGCGCAGAATTCAAGGCCAGGCTCAAGGGCGCTGAACTGGGCCTGGACATGGATGACTACGACGTACATTGCCAGCACATCGGTGTACGCGACCTGAGCACCGGCGAACTGGTCGCCACCACCCGTCTACTCGATCATGAGGCCGCCAGCAGCCTGGGGCGCTTCTACAGCGAAGAAGAATTCAGCCTGCATGGCCTGCTGCAACTGCAGGGCCCAATCCTCGAACTGGGCCGCACCTGCGTCGACCCCGACTACCGCAACGGCGGCACCATCGCCGTGCTCTGGGGCGAGCTGGCCGAAGTACTCAACGAGGGCCGCTACAGCTACCTGATGGGCTGCGCGAGCATCCCCATGCAGGATGGCGGGGTCCAGGCTCATGCCATCATGCAACGCCTGCGTGAGCGCTACCTGTGCAACGAACACCTGCGTGCGGAGCCGAAGAACCCGCTGCCCACTCTGGCCCTCCCGAACAATGTCATCGCCGAAATGCCGCCGCTGCTGAAGGCCTACATGCGCCTGGGTGCGAAGATCTGCGGTGAACCCTGTTGGGATGAGGACTTCCAGGTTGCCGACGTGTTCATCCTGCTCAAGCGTGATGACCTCTGCCCACGTTACGCCCGCCACTTCAAGGCAGCGGTCTGATGCGTAAACTGCGGGTGTTCGCCCGCCTCGCAAGGCTGTTGCTGGTGCTGCTCTTCGGCATGCTCATGGCCAGCGTGATCGCCATCGGTGAACGCATGGGCATGAAGGCCTCCAGCGAGCGTCGCCAGCGCTGGACCTGCCTGTTCATGAAACGCCTGGTCGCTGCCCTGCCCTTCGACGTGCGGGTAATCGGTGAACTGCCCAAACGGCCGATGTTGTGGGTCAGCAACCACGTGTCCTGGACCGATATCCCGCTGCTCGGCATGCTGCTGCCGCTGTCGTTTCTGTCCAAGGCCGAAGTCCGCCACTGGCCCGTGGCTGGCTGGCTGGCAGAGAAAGCCGGCACATTGTTCATCCGTCGCGGCGGCGGCGACAGCCAGCGCTTGCGTGAACAGATCAGCGCACAACTGGGCGACGCCAGGCCGCTGTTGATCTTCCCCGAGGGCACCACTACCGACGGGCGCCAGTTGCGGACCTTCCATGGGCGTTTGCTGGCAGGCGCCATCGATCAAGGTGTGGCGGTGCAGCCTGTTGCCATTGAGTACCTGCGCAACGGCGAGGCTGACCTGGTTGCGCCGTTCATTGGTGATGATGACCTCGTGTCACACCTGATGCGGCTATTCGCCGAGCCGCGGGCTGAGGTGTGCATCCACCTGTTGCAGCCGATCAGCAGCGTGGAAAAAGAACGCGCAGCGTTGGCATTTCAGGCGCAGCAGGCTATCCACATGGCGTTGTTCGGGGTTGGCGAAGTCGAGGTAGCGGCGCGCCGGCAGGCCCGGGCTGCTTGATGCTTGATTGGCAGCACACCGCTATCTGCCAGACCTCTGTGCCGCGGCAAACGTCTGCAACTGCGGATAGAACTCACGGAAATCAGCCAGCAACGGCTCGTACAAGTGCTCAAGCTCCGCCATCACTCCCATCATGCCCTCAGGTCGGGACAAGCGTCGCCCAATGCCGTTGAAGACCTGCTCCAGGGTGGAAAAATTGCCATACGCCCCCAGCCAGTCATCTGCGGCCATCAAGGGCGCAATGCGTGCCAGCCGCCCTGGCAACTCGGGCTCGGCCAGCAACACGCGATAGAACGCACCGGTAAACTGCTCCAGCGACTGTTCGGCATAGTCGCCCCAGTGCTGCGCCAGGCAATGGTCGAAGAACACATCCACAATGATCCCGGCATAGCGGCGCCGCTCCCGGGGGAACCGCGCCAGCGCCGCCAACACCAACGGGTGCTGATCGGTATAGCTGTCGATGTGCCGATGCAGCCGAATGGCGGCCTCCAGCGTCGGCGCAAAGCGCCCCTCCAGCGAGCCTTTGACAAAATCGCCATACAGGCTGCCAAGCAGTTGTTGCGGCGCCGGGCCGCCCAGGTGCAGGTGTGCGAGGTAGTTCATGGGCGCAGTTTAGCACTGCTCATACGTATATCGTTATAACGCGATATAACGATTCGCGCTCAGCTCAGAACCACTTCATATTTCTATATCGCGAAATACCGATTTATATTTCGCCATATCGCGATATACCGCTACACCACGAGCCCCACACCATGCCTCTCGATCTCGACGACATAATAAAAGCCCTGGCCCACCCGGTCCGGCGAGAAATCCTCAACTGGCTCAAAGACCCGGCAGCGCACTTTCCCGCCCAGCACCACAGCACCGAACACGGTGTCTGTGCCGGGCAGATCGATCAACGCTGCGGCCTGTCGCAGTCGACCGTTTCTGCCCACCTGGCGACGTTGCAGCGCGCAGGCCTGATCAGCAGCCAGAAGGTCGGCCAGTGGCATTTTTTCAAACGCAACGAAGCCACCATCCAGGCGTTCCTCGAACAACTGCGCCAAGCGCTTTGACAAGGCAGGTAACCCGTTATGACCACGCTTTTCGATCCGATCACACTGGGCGATGTGCAACTGCCCAACCGCATCATCATGGCGCCGCTGACCCGCTGCCGCGCCGACGAAGGCCGGGTGCCCAACGCGCTGATGGCCGAGTACTACGTGCAGCGCGCCAGCGCCGGGCTGATCCTCAGTGAAGCGACCTCGGTCACTCCCATGGGCGTGGGCTACCCTGATACGCCAGGCATCTGGAACGACCAGCAGGTACGCGGCTGGAACAACGTGACCAAGGCCGTGCATGGCGCGGGCGGTCGTATATTCTTGCAACTCTGGCATGTCGGCCGCATTTCCCACCCCAGCTATTTGAACGGTGAACTGCCGGTGGCTCCCAGCGCCATCCAGCCCAAGGGCCATGTCAGCCTGGTGCGCCCGATCACCGAATACCCGACTCCACGGGCCTTGGAAAGCGAAGAGATCGCCGACATCGTCGAGGCTTACCGCAGTGGCGCAGAGAACGCCAAGGCTGCCGGTTTCGATGGCGTGGAAATCCACGGTGCCAACGGCTATCTGCTCGACCAGTTCCTGCAGAGCAGCACCAACAAGCGCACCGACCGCTACGGTGGTTCACTGGAAAACCGTGCCCGCCTGCTGCTGGAAGTGACAGACGCAGCCATCGGCGTGTGGGGCGCAGGCCGTGTCGGCGTTCACCTTGCGCCGCGCGCAGACTCCCATGACATGGGTGATGCCGACCGCGCCGAGACCTTCTCCTATGTAGCGCGGGAACTGGGCAAGCGGGGTATCGCCTTCATCTGCTCTCGGGAGAAGGAAGCCGATGACAGTATCGGCCCGCTGATCAAAGCAGCGTTTGGTGGCCCTTACATCGTCAACGAGCGGTTCGACAAGGCCAGTGCCAATGCCGCGCTGGCCAGTGGCAAGGCGGATGCGGTGGCGTTCGGTGTGCCGTTCATTGCCAACCCGGACCTGCCGGCACGGCTGGCGGCCGATGCGCCGCTGAACCAGGCGCACCCGGAAACCTTCTATGCAAAAGGGCCGGTGGGGTACATCGATTACCCGCGGTTGTAAGTAAGATCGCCGGGGCCGCTTTGCGGCCCTTCGCGACACAAGGCCGCCCCGACAGTCGACCGCTCAATTTCGTGTAGGAGCGGCCTTGTGTCGCGAAAGGAGGGCGAAGCCCTCCCCAAAGGCCCTAAGGCCTCAAGGCCGAGCATTGATCTGCTGCTGCAAATTCTGAATCTGGCTCTGCAGAGTATTGAAATTACGCGTGGTCTGCCCACGAAACGCATCGAACTCCTGCACCGAAGCGCCACTTGCTGCCGCCGTAGCCGGGCGATTGTCTACCTGGCTCTTCAACACCAGCACGTCCTGCTCCAGGCTCTCGATCGCCGCTTTCGGGTTGCCCTGCTTCTTCAGAGCGGCCACCTCCTCACTAAGGCTCTTGAGCTGCCCATCAAGCTTGCCGCCATCCACCTGGCCCGACTTCAACGCCGCCAGCTCCGCATTCACCGCCTTCAACTGCGCCTGTAACTGGGTTTGCAGTTCAGTTACCGCCTTTTGCTGCTCGCGGGTATCGGCCAGCACCTGCTCCAGACGTTTGCCCAGATCACCCGCCTGCCCGGCTACTCCCTGCTGCTGCTTGCTCTGCTCGGCCAGGCTGGCCTGCAGTTGGCGGATCTGCAGCTTGAGCGCCTCGCTGCCGGTGCTGGTAGAGCTCTCAGTGGCAGCGACCTTGCCACTGATCGCCTGCAAGCGTCCCGCTGCTTCCTCGCTGATGCGCGCAAAGCTTTCCTGAGTGGCCACCAGTTGCTGCTCCATCAGCGAGATTTGCTGAAAGCTCCACCAGCCGAGCCCGGCCAGCGCTATGAACGCAGCACCCAGCAATGCCCACAGAGGGCCCGTACTGGCGGGCCTGACGGCCTTCTGGCGGTTGCGCGACACACGCGCCGGCAACAGTTCGTCATCATCCGGAGTGCCGGCACGCAGGGTTGGCACATCATCAAAATCGTCGTGGGCATCGTTACGCATGGATAGTTTCAACCGCGGTAGTAGCAAAGAGGCATGAGTATAAACCGCTCAAGCGGCGCACTGATGACCATCATCCTGGCGCCTGGTTCACTGGCCAATGGGCTGGTGCTTCCACCACGCGCAAAATTCATCCAGCGCCGTCCACAGGCTGACCTTGGGCTGATAGTCCAGATACTGCCGGGCGCGGCTGATATCCAGGGTGAAATCGCGGTTCATCACTTGCATCCCCAAGCGCGTGAGGGTGGGCTGGGGTCGCCCGGGCCAGAGCATGCAAGCGGCCTCGTTCAGCGCCGCCATGCTGTAGGCCAGGCCGTAGGCGCGATAACGGGTTACCTGCGGCAACTGCATCTGGCGCATTACGTAATTGACCACATCCCACAATGGCAACGGTTGGCCATTACTGATGTTGTAAGCCTGCCCTAACGCGCGATCATCGGCGAACAGCGCGCCAAGCAGTGCCTCATTGAGATTGTGCACGCTGGTGAAATCGACTTTGTTCAGGCCGTTGCCGATGATCGCCACACGGCCCTTGCGCTGCATCTGCATCAGCCGCGGGAAAATACTGGCATCACCGGCTCCTGTTACAAAGCGCGGGCGCAGCGCCAGAACTTCAAGCCCGAACTCCTGGGCGCCGAAGACCTTTTGTTCAGCAAGGTGTTTGGTCTGCGCGTAATGATGGTGAAAGCGGCGCGGCACCTGGTCTTCGCGGATATCCAGGCGCGAACGGCCATTGAAGTAGATCGAGGGCGACGAAAGGTGCACCAGGCGACGAACATGCTCCTTCAGGCAGCCCTCGACCACGTTCTCGGTGACCACCACATTGCCCTGGTAAAAATCCTGATAGCGCCCCCAGGTGCCCACCGCCCCCGCGCAATGCACCACCGCCTCCACGCCCTGGCACAGGCGCCGGGCCAGTTCGGCGTCACCGAGGTCGCCGGGGATGAACTGCGCACCGCGCTTGACCAGGTGCTCGACGCCCTCGGCGCGTCGGCCGCTGACCCGCACATCCAGGCCTTGCTCCAGGGCAAAGCGCGCAAAGCGCCCGCCGATGAAGCCGCTCGCGCCAGTGACCAGAATTCGCATGTAACACTCCGCCTCAGATTTCAGATGCAACAGACGCCGGCCGTCACTACAAGGGCACCAGCCAACGCTGTGCCGTGTGCCGCAGGTGTTCGGTCAGTTGCGCGAGCAGTTGCCCGCCGTTGCGCCAATGATGCCAGTACAGCGGCACGTCGATGGGGGTATCGGCACAAATTTCCACCAGTCGCCCACCACTCAACTGCTCACGGGCCTGCAACTCAGGCACCAGGCCCCAGCCCAGGCCGGCTTCGGTCATGCGCAGGAAGCCTTCGGACGACGGGCAAAGGTGGTGCAGGAAGCCATCCTCGATCCCTAGAGAAGCAAGGTATCGGTGCTGCAGAAAATCGTCCGGGCCGTAGACGATAGCCGGCGTGCGGGCCAAGCGCCGGGCCTCGAAGCCCAGTGGGAAATAACGTGCCATGAATGCAGGGCTGGCCAGCGCCCGGTAGCGCATGGCGCCCAGCGGCATGCTGCGGGCGCCGGCCACCGGCCGCTCACTGCCGCACAGGCAGGCCGCCACCTCCCCGGCACGCATGCGCTTCAGGCCGACTTCCTGGTCTTCCACCACAAGGTCCGTGAGTACCTGCTGCTCGGCGCAGAACGAACCCACCGCGCCTGCCCACCAGGTCGCGAGGCTATCAGCGTTGAGCGCAATGCGCAGACGCTCTGGCATGCCTTCCTCATCCAGTGCCGGTACCTGGCGCTGCAGGTCACGTTCGAGCAGCCGCACCTGCTGCACATGGTTGAGCAACTGGCGCCCTACCTCGGTCGGGTTCGGTGGCGCGGCGCGCACCAGCACCGGCTGGCCGACCCGCGCTTCGAGCAGCTTGATGCGCTGTGAAATAGCCGATTGCGACAGCCCCAGCACCTGCGCTGCACGTTCGAAACCACCTTGCTCGATCACTGCAGCGAGCGCGGCCAGCAGCTTATAGTCGAACATCGATTTTCCTAATGACGGATCAGCATTATTTGTTTTTCTTATACAGGGTCGCTCCCCACAATAGCCAGCATCTTCTCTGGAGTATCTGCCATGTGGCAAAGCTATCTGAACGGCATGCTGGTGGCCTTCGGCCTGATCATGGCCATTGGCGCACAGAACGCCTTCGTCCTGGCGCAGAGCCTGCGTCGTGAACACCACCTCCCGGTGGCAGCACTGTGCATCGTCTGCGACGCATTGCTGGTAGCCGCCGGGGTGTTCGGCCTGGCCACGGTGCTGGCGCATAATCCGACGCTGCTGGCGATTGCTCGCTGGGGTGGCGCGGTGTTTCTGCTCTGGTATGGCGCCAAGGCGCTGCGCAGTGCATGCTCCAAACAGAGCCTGCAGCATCAGCAAGGCCAAGGCATGCGCTCGCGGCGTGCGGTGCTGCTCAGTGCACTGGCCGTTACCCTCCTGAACCCGCATGTCTACCTGGACACTGTGTTGCTGATCGGCTCCCTAGGCGCCCAGCAGACAGTGCCGGGCGCCTATGTGGCAGGGGCCGCCAGCGCTTCGCTGCTATGGTTCTCGACTTTGGCGATCGGTGCTGCATGGCTGGCGCCCTGGCTGGCCCGCCCGGCCACTTGGCGGATGCTCGACCTGATGGTGGCAGTGATGATGTTCGCCGTGGCGGCGCAGTTGATCTTTACTTGAGCTGCAAGCTTGAAGCTTGCATCGGAGCGCCACCCGTCGGCGGCAGGCAACCGCTCTGGAACCTCTATTCCCTATCTTTGTTGCGTGGTTATGCGTCGGGGCTGGTGCTATGATCCAGCCCTTGCGTCGCAAAGAGTACAAACTCGCTGACGCACATAGGGCCGCCCGTGATCGGCCTTGCGCAAACCGCGAACTAGACCTGAATCAGGAGATCCACCATGGCTTTTGAATTGCCGCCGCTGCCGTACGCCCACGATGCCCTGCAGCCGCACATCTCCAAGGAAACCCTGGAGTATCACCACGACAAGCACCACAACACCTACGTCGTGAACCTGAACAACCTGGTCCCAGGCACCGAATTCGAAGGCAAGACCCTGGAAGAGATCGTCAAGAGCTCTTCGGGCGGCATCTTCAACAACGCCGCTCAAGTCTGGAACCACACCTTCTACTGGAACTGCCTGTCGCCAAACGGCGGTGGCCAGCCTACCGGTGCACTGGCTGAAGCCATCAACGCCGCGTTCGGTTCCTTCGACAAGTTCAAGGAAGAGTTCACCAAGACTTCGGTTGGCACCTTCGGTTCCGGCTGGGGCTGGCTGGTCAAGAAAGCCGACGGCTCCCTGGCCCTGGCCAGCACCATCGGTGCCGGCTGCCCGCTGACCAGCGGCGACACCCCGCTGCTGACCTGCGACGTCTGGGAACATGCTTACTACATCGACTACCGCAACCTGCGTCCGAAGTACGTCGAAGCATTCTGGAACCTGGTCAACTGGGCCTTCGTTGCCGAGCAGTTCGAAGGCAAGACCTTCAAGGCCTGATTGCTGGCGCCTTGAACAAGAAACCCGGCCATGCGCCGGGTTTTTTTATGGCCAGTGACGACATCACAGACTCCCAATGAACAGTTTTCCCGGCGGCTCTTGCTCCCCCCGCATAGCGCGCTAACATCAAACGTCTGAAAGTTCGCTACAGCGCACTCAAGTTGCAGGGTCAGGCAACCGATACATTGCTCAGGGCAGCCCCATCGGCCGATAGTGTATCGCCAAGGTTAATGGCAAAATGATGTCATGCGCATGGATTAAGGAACCCCCCATTGAAGCTGGAATTGCGGAACAGCTTATCGGTCAAGTTGCTCAGGGTCGTGCTCCTTTCGGCGCTGGCGGTCGGTGTCGTTCTTAGCTGCGCGCAGATCGTTTATGACACCTACAAGACCCGCCAGACTGTCGACAGCGACGCCCAGCGCATCCTCGATATGTTCCGCGACCCCTCGACCCAGGCGGTCTACAGCCTTGACCGGGAAATGGGCATGCAGGTCATGGAAGGCCTGTTCCAGGACGAGTCTGTTCGCCAGGCTTCCATCGGCCACCCCAATGAAACCATGCTCGCCGAGAAGTCCCGCCCGCTGCAGGACTCTCCCGTACGCTGGCTAACCGACCTGCTCCTTGGCCAGGAACGCACCTACACCACTCAACTGGTCGGCCGCGGCCCCTACAGCGAGTACTACGGTGACCTGAGCATCACCCTGGACACTGCCGCCTACGGTGAAGGATTCCTGCTCAACGCCATCATCATCTTCATTTCCGGCGTGCTGCGCGCCTTGGCCATGGGCCTGGTGCTGTACCTGGTCTACCACTGGCTGCTGACCAAACCGCTGTCGAAAATCATCGAGCACCTCACCCAGATCAACCCTGACCGCCCCAGCCAGCACCAGATCCCGCTACTCAAAGGCCATGAAAAAAACGAACTGGGCATCTGGGTCAATACAGCCAACCAGTTGCTGGCCTCGATCGAGCGCAATACCCATCTGCGCCACGAAGCCGAAAACAGCCTGCAACGCATGGCCCAATACGACTTCCTGACCGGCCTGCCGAACCGCCAGCAGCTACAGGCACAGCTCGACAAGATCCTTACAGACGGCTGCCGCCTGCAGCATCGCGTCGCCGTACTGTGCGTGGGCCTGGATGACTTCAAAGGCATAAACGAGCAGTTCAGCTATCAGGTCGGCGACCAATTGCTGCTCGCCCTGGCTGACCGCCTGCGCGCCCACAGTGGCCGCCTGGGGGCGCTAGCGCGCCTGGGAGGCGACCAGTTCGCCCTGGTGCAGGCCAATATCGAACAGCCCTACGAGGCCGCAGAACTGGCGCAGAGCATCCTCGATGACCTGGAGGCGCCGTTCGACCTGGATCACCAGCAGATTCGCCTGCGCGCCACCATCGGCATCACACTATTCCCCGAAGACGGCGACAGCACCGAGAAGCTGCTGCAAAAGGCTGAGCAGACCATGACCTTGGCCAAGGCCCGCTCGCGCAACCGCTATCAGTTCTACATCGCCAGCGTCGACAGCGAGATGCGTCGGCGCCGTGAACTGGAAAAGGACCTGCGCGAGGCGCTGTCGCGCAACCAGCTATTCCTTGTCTACCAGCCGCAGATCAGCTACCGCGATCACCGCGTGGTCGGCGTCGAAGCCTTGCTGCGCTGGCAGCATCCTGAACTTGGCATGGTCCCGCCGGACCAGTTCATCCCGCTGGCCGAACAGAACGGCAACATCATCCCCATCGGCGAGTGGGTACTCGACCAGGCCTGCAGGCAACTGCGCGAATGGCACGATCTTGGCTTCAGCGAACTGCGCATGGCAGTCAACCTGTCCACCGTGCAACTGCATCACAACGAGCTTCCGCGTGTGGTCAACAATCTGCTGCAGGCTTACCGTCTGCCACCGCGCAGCCTGGAACTGGAGGTGACCGAAACCGGCCTGATGGAAGATATCAGCACCGCCGCCCAGCATCTGCTCAGCCTGCGCCGCTCCGGGGCGATGATCGCCATTGACGACTTTGGCACCGGTTACTCGTCGCTCAGTTACCTCAAGTCGTTGCCACTGGACAAGATCAAGATCGACAAGAGCTTCGTCCAGGACCTGTTGGATGACGATGACGATGCCACCATCGTTCGGGCAATTATCCAGTTGGGCAAGAGCCTGGGCATGCAGGTGATCGCCGAGGGCGTAGAGACGTCCGAGCAGGAAGCCTACATCATCGCCCAAGGCTGCCACGAAGGTCAGGGCTATCACTACAGCAAGCCACTGTCGGCACGCGAGCTGACCAGTTTCCTGCGTCAGGCCCAGCGCAATCAGGTTTCTGCGTTATAACCCCTGCCCCTGCTGGTTCCAGGCCGTTGCCGGCAATTACATAATTGCGCCCCCACCCCTTTACAGCAAATGCAAATCTTTCGCATGATGTTGTAGTTTTACGTGCCACGGCGCACTGTCCAACCACACGACGCAGGGAAACCAATAATGATTCGTATGCCTCTGGCCTCCGCCAGTCTGCTGGCCATCGCCATCGCTCTCGCCGGTTGCGGTGAAAGCAAGGACGACAAGGCCGCCGCACCGCAAGCTGCGGCACCTGCTGCTGCGAGCACCGCGGCCGCAGCACCGGCTGCTGTCGACGAAGCGGCCGGCAAGGCCGTGGTCAAGCATTACACCGAGATGGTCTACGCCGTTTACAGCGACTCGCTGAACACCGCCAAGTCCCTGCAAAGCGCCATCGATGCATTCCTCGCCAAGCCCAACGACGACACCCTCAAAGCTGCCAAAGAAGCCTGGGCTGCAGCACGCGTACCGTACCTGCAGAGCGAAGCCTTCCGCTTCGGCAACACCATCATCGACGACTGGGAAGGCCAGGTGAACGCCTGGCCGCTTGACGAAGGCCTGATCGACTACGTCGACAAGAGTTACGAACATGCTCTGGGCAACCCGGCTGCAAGCTCCAACATCATCGCCAACACCGAGATCCAGGTCGGTGAGGAGAAGGTCGACGTCAAGGACATCACCCCTGAGAAGCTGGCCAGCCTGAATGAACTGGGCGGCTCCGAAGCCAACGTCGCCACTGGCTACCACGCCATCGAATTCCTGCTCTGGGGCCAGGACCTCAACGGTACCGGCCCGGGCGCAGGCAACCGTCCTGCTTCCGACTACCTCGAGGGTAAAGGCGCCACCGGCGGCCACAACGAGCGTCGCCGCGCCTACCTGAAGTCGGTCACCGAGCTGCTGGTCAAAGACCTTGAAGAAATGGTCGGCAACTGGGCCCCGAACGTAGCCGACAACTACCGCGCCACGCTGGAAGCCGAGCCCGCCACCGACGGCCTGCGCAAGATGCTGTTCGGTATGGGCAGCCTGTCGCTGGGCGAACTGGCTGGCGAGCGCATGAAGGTCTCGCTGGAAGCCAACTCGCCGGAAGACGAGCAGGACTGTTTCAGCGACAACACCCACTACTCGCACTTCTACGACGCCAAAGGCATCCGCAATGTCTACCTGGGCGAGTACACCCGCGCCGACGGTACCAAGCTGACCGGCCCGAGCCTGTCGTCGCTGGTGGCCAAGGCCGACCCGGCTGCCGACGCTACCCTCAAGGCCGACCTGGAAGCGACCGAGGCGAAGCTTCAGGTAATTGTCGACCACGCGCTCAAAGGCGAGCACTACGACCAACTGATCGCTGCCGACAACGCGGCCGGCAACCAGGTCGTGCGTGATGCCATTGCCTCCCTGGTCAAGCAGACCGGCGCGATCGAGCAGGCTGCGGGCAAGCTGGGCATTGCCAACCTGAACCCGGACACTGCCGATCACGAGTTCTGATTCGGCATTGGCAGGCAAAAGGCTAACGCCAGTCAGTTAGCGTTAGTAGGGCTGCTACGCAGCCCATCGCCGGCGAGCCAGCTCCTACCGGGACCGCGCAGTTCTTGAGTTCTGCGCTGTACCTGTGGGAGCTGGCTTGCCTGCGGCAGGGCCGAAACTGACACCAGTTTCATCCAGCAATTGCAAATTCCTCTTATTCAAACATTCTCAGCCTGCTAAGCTTGCACGCCGGTTTTTCGCCCAAGCCCAGGATTTTTCATGTCCTTGTCGCTGTCCCGACTCTCCCCTCTGCTGCTGGCCCTTGCCCTTGCCGCCTGTGACGACGCCCCGCGTTTCACTCAGGCAGAGCCTGGCGAAGCGCTGTCCGGTGGCCAGGCGACTGTCCAGCGCAGTGACCGCAATGCCTTTTCCCTGCCCTCGGCCAACCTGTCGCCCGAGCGCCGCCTAGACTTTGCCGTAGGCAACAGCTTTTTCCGCAACCCCTGGGTGATCGCTCCGTCCACCACCACTGCACGCGATGGCCTGGGCCCACTGTTCAATACCAACGCCTGCCAGAACTGCCACGTACGCGATGGCCGCGGCCATCCGCCAGAGCCTGGCGACAGCAATGCGGTGTCGATGCTGGTGCGGCTGTCGATCCCTGACCAGCCTTATCTGGCAAAAGAAATCGAGCGCCTGGGCGTGGTTCCGGAGCCTGTCTATGGCACCCAGTTACAGGACATGGCCAACCCTGGCGTGGCCCCGGAGGGCAAGGTGCGCGTGACTTACGATAATCAGACCGTCACCTTCAGGGACGGCCATCAGGTCGAACTGCGTCGCCCTACCCTGCAAATCACCCAGCTCAGCTATGGGCCGATGCACCCTGACACCCGGTTCTCTGCACGCGTGGCACCGCCCATGATCGGCCTGGGCCTGCTCGAAGCCATTCCCGAAGCTCAGATTCTGGCCAACGAAGACCCCGACGATCGCAACCGCGACGGTATTCGCGGCCGGGCCAACCGGGTTTGGGACGACGCCCAGGGCAAGACAGTGGTCGGTCGCTTCGGCTGGAAGGCCGGGCAACCGAACGTCAAACAGCAGAACGTGCACGCCTTTGCCGGTGACATGGGTTTGACCAGCACCCTGCAACCCCGGGACGACTGCACCCCGGCGCAGCTCGATTGCCTTGCAGCCCCCAATGGCGACGGCGCCGAGGGCGAAAAGGAAGTCAGCGACAACATCCTGCGCCTGGTCACTTTTTACACCCGCAACCTGGGCGTGCCAGCCCGGCGCGATGTCGGCGCCCCGCAAGTGCTGGCCGGCAAGAGCCTGTTCTACCAGGCCGGCTGCCAGGGTTGCCACACCCCGAAGTTCACCACTGCCGCCGACGCCACCGAGCCAGAGCTGGCCGGGCAAGTGATCCGCCCCTACAGCGACCTACTGCTGCACGACATGGGCCCGGGCCTTGCCGACGATCGCACCGAATTTGCCGCCAACGGCCAGGACTGGCGAACCCCACCGCTGTGGGGCATCGGCCTGAGTCCAGCGGTCAGTGGCCACACCCAGTACTTGCATGATGGCCGCGCCCGCAACCTGCTCGAGGCTGTGCTCTGGCACGGCGGCGAAGCGCAGGCAGCGCGCGATCATGTTTTGACCTTCAATGCCGAGCAGCGCGCTGCGTTGCTGGCCTTCCTGAACTCACTTTAAAGCGCAAGGAGCCGGGCATGTTCCGACCCAAACTGTTGTTCACCAGCCTCGCCGCACTCGCTCTCGGTGCCTGCTCGCCGCAGGACCCGCAGGCGGTGACGTCCGCCGCCATCGCCAAGCAGGTGATCCTGCCGACCTACAGCCGCTGGGTCGAAGCCGACCGGCAACTCGCCGCCAGCGCCCTGGCCTACTGCGAGGGCAAAGAGAGCCTGGACACCGCGCGCGCTGATTTCCTCAACGCGCAAAAAGCCTGGGCCGAGCTGCAGCCGCTGCTGGTCGGTCCGCTGGCCGAGGGCAACCGCGCCTGGCAGGTGCAGTTCTGGCCCGACAAGAAGAACCTGGTCGGTCGCCAGGTCGAGCAGTTGGTCAATGGCGACAAGCCGATCGACGCCCAAACCCTGGGCAAGTCCAGCGTCGTGGTCCGCGGCCTGTCGGCCTACGAATACATCCTGTTCGACAGCAAGCCGGATGTCGCCACCGCCGAACAGAAAGCCCGCTACTGCCCGCTGCTGGTTGCCATTGGTGAGCACCAGAAGGCCTTGGCTGAAGAGATCCTGAAAGGCTGGAACAGCACCGACGGCATGCTCTCGCAAATGACCAAGTTCCCCAACCAGCGCTATGCCGACTCGCACGAGGCGATCGCCGACCTGCTACGTGCACAGGTGACTGCGCTGGATACCCTCAAGAAGAAGCTCGGCGCACCGATGGGCCGCCAGAGCAAAGGCATTGCGCAGCCACTGCAGGCCGAAGCCTGGCGCAGCCACGCCTCGCTGAGAAGCCTGGAAGCCAGCCTCAAGGCCGCCCAGGCGGTCTGGGTCGGGGTCGACAACCAGGGCCTGCGCGGCTTGCTGGGCAGCGACCAGAAAGCCCTGGCGCAAAAGATCGACGACGCCTACGCTACCTCGCTGAAACTGCTGACCGATAACCAGAAGACCCTGGGCGAGTTGCTGGCTGACGAAGATGGCATGCAGCGCCTCAACCAGATCTACGACAGCCTCAACGTCGTTCACCGCCTGCACGAAGGCGAACTGGCCAAGGCGTTGAACATCCAGCTGGGCTTCAATGCCAACGACGGTGACTGATCATGCTGCGACGCCAGGCACTCAAAATCGGTAGCGTTCTGCTCAGCGCCCTGACCTTGGGAGGCTGGAGCCTGATGCGCAACAAAGGCAGCGATCCTTTGCTGCTGTCGGCGCGTGACGATGGCGACGGCAAGCACTATGCCGTCGGCTTCCGTCTGGACGGCACCCAGGTGTTCAGCACCCAGGTGGCCCAGCGTTGCCATGCCATCATCAACCATCCAGAACTGCCGATCGCCCTGTTCGTCGCCCGCCGTCCCGGTACCGAAAGCTACCTGATCAACCTGCGCGACGGGCGCTTGTTGCAGACCGTCTCGTCGCAGCCTGACCGGCATTTTTACGGCCACGCCGTGATTCATAAAGGCGGCGAATGGCTGTACGCCACCGAGAATGACACTACAGATCCCGGGCGTGGCGTACTAGGCGTGTACCGCTTCGAAGGTGAACGCCTGGTACATACCGGCGAGATCCCCACCCACGGCGTCGGCCCTCATGAAGTGGCATGGCTGCCCGATGGCGAGACCCTGATCGTGGCCAATGGCGGTATCCGGACCGAGGCCGAAAGCCGGGTCGAGATGAACCTCAACGCCATGGAGCCGAGCCTGGTGTTGATGCGTCGCGACGGCACCTTGATCAGCAAGGAAACCCTGGCCCAGCAGATGAACAGCGTGCGCCACCTGGCAGTGGGTAGCGATGGCACCATCGCCGCATGCCAGCAGTTCATGGGCGATGCCGATGAAACTGCCGAGCTGCTGGCAATCAAGCGCCCAGGCGAGCCGTTCAAGGCTTTCCCGGTGCCAGAGCGCCAGTTGCAAGCCATGGCCCAGTACACTGCCAGCGTCGCCATCCACAGCGACCTGCGCCTGGTGGCACTGACGGCGCCGCGGGCCAACCGCCTGTTCGTCTGGGACCTGGACAGTGGCGCAGTCAGGCTGGATGCGCCGATGCCGGACTGTGCCGGGGTCGGGGCGGTGAAGGATGGTTTTGTCGTGACGTCCGGGCAGGGACGTTGCCGTTTCTATGATTTTCGCAAGCAGGAACTGATCGGCCAGCCGATGGATTTGCCTTCCGGTTTCTGGGACAACCACCTGCACCTGGTCTGATCAAGACTGCGCGCTCCTACGGGGGCGCAATCCATTTCCCCTCAATCGAAAAACAGTCAATACTTCCCCCATCCGCACGTGGGCAGGACTGCCCGTTGTCGTGTCAAAACCAATAACAACCTCGCATCCAAGGAACCGGACTTATGCTGCGCCGCCGCATGCTCATCATGTTGGCCGTCGTTCTGCTGATCGTGTTGGCCCTGGGGGGCTACAAGGCCTTCTCGATCTACCAGCAGATCCAGATGTTCACTGCCCCCAAGCCCCCCATCACCGTGGCGGCGGCCATGGCCGAGCAACGCCAGTGGCAGCAGCGCCTGCCCGCGGTCGGCAGCCTCAAGGCCCTGCAGGGTGTCGAGCTGAGCCTCGAGGTGGAAGGCATCGTCCAATCCCTGCACTTCGACTCGGGTCAGAAGGTCAAAGCCGGGCAACTGCTGCTCAAGCTCAATGACGATCAGGAAACAGCCCTGCTGGGGACCGCCCAGGCCGACCTGGGGTTGGCCAAAGTGGACTTCGGCCGCGGCAGTCAGCTGGTGGGGGATTCGGCCATCTCTCGTGGTGAATATGACCGCCTTACCGCGCAATACCGGCGCAACCAGGCAGTGGTCGACCAGCTCAAGGCCTCGAAAACCAAGAAGAGCATCAGTGCCCCGTTCAGCGGCACGATCGGCATCCGCCAGGTGGATGTGGGTGATTACCTGGCGGCCGGCTCGGTGATCGCTACCCTGCAGGACCTTTCCAGCCTTTACGTCGATTTCAACGTACCGGAGCAGGCACTGCCCCAGCTGAGCCTCGGCCAGCAGGTACAGGTGCAGGTGGCGGCCTACCCTGGCCAGACCTTCCCTGCCAGCCTCAGCGCCATCAACCCCAAGGTTGAAGAGAGCACGCGCAACCTGCTGGTGCGCGCGACCATGGCCAATCCCGATGGCAAGCTGCTGCCGGGCATGTTCGCCAACCTGCTGGTCCTCCTGCCTGACCCGCGCCCACAGGTGGTGGTCCCCGAAAGCGCCATCACCTACACGCTGTATGGCAATTCCGTGTATGTCGCCACGCCGAAGAAAGACAAGGACGGTAACCCCGAGCGGGACGACAGTGGCCAGCCGCAGCTCAGCGCCGAACAGCGCAGCGTGCAGACTGGCGAGCGACGCGATGGTGTGGTGGTGATCAGCAAAGGGCTCGCAGCGGGCGAACAGGTGGTCACCGCCGGCCAATTAAAGCTGAGCCCTGGCGCGGTTATCCGCATCGGCCAGGACGCAGCGCTCGAACCCGAACAAGGCGCCCCGCGCGCGGACTGACCAGGAGGCAGGCATGGCGTTCACCGACCCGTTCATCCGCCGCCCGGTGCTGGCCAGCGTGGTCAGCCTGCTGATCCTCCTGCTGGGTTTTCAGGCCTGGAACAAGCTGCAGATCCGCCAGTACCCGCAGATGGAAAACGCCCTGATCACGGTGACCACCGCCTACCCGGGAGCCAATGCCGAAACCATCCAGGGCTACATCACCCAACCGCTGCAGCAGAGCCTTGCCAGCGCCGAAGGCATCGACTACATGACCTCGGTGAGCCGGCAGAACTTCTCGATCATCTCCATCTATGCGCGTATCGGCGCCGACAGCGACCGCCTGTTCACCGAATTGCTGGCCAAGGCCAACGAAGTACGCAACCAGCTGCCGCAAGACGCAGAAGACCCGGTATTGAGCAAAGAAGCCGCAGATGCCTCGGCGCTGATGTACATCAGCTTTTACAGCAAGGAAATGAGCAACCCGCAGATCACCGACTACCTGTCACGGGTCATCCAGCCGAAACTTGCAACCTTGCCGGGCATGGCCGAGGCCGAGATCCTCGGCAACCAGGTGTTCGCCATGCGCATCTGGATCGACCCGGTCAAACTGGCAGCATTCGGCCTTGCCGCCACTGACGTGACCAGCGCCGTACGCCGCTACAACTTTCTCGCCGCCGCTGGTGAGGTGAAGGGCGAATACGTGGTCACCAGCATCAACGCCAACACCGAACTGAAGTCGGCCGAGGCTTTTGCCGCATTGCCCCTCAAGACCTCCGGCGACAGCCGGGTCTTGCTCGGTGATGTGGCACGGGTCGAGATGGGAGCGGAAAATTACGACACCGTCAGCTCGTTCGATGGCACGCCTTCGGTCTACATCGGCATCAAGGCCACCCCGGCCGCCAACCCGCTGGAGGTGATCAAGGAAGTACGCCGCATCATGCCGGAGCTGGAAAGCCAGTTGCCGTCCGCGCTCAAGGGGTCGATTGCCTATGACGCCACGCTGTTCATCCAGGCCTCGATCGACGAAGTGGTCAAGACCCTTGGCGAAGCGGTGCTGATCGTCATCGTGGTGGTATTTTTATTCCTCGGCGCACTGCGCTCGATACTGATCCCGGTGGTGACCATCCCACTGTCGATGATCGGGGTGCTGTTCTTCATGCAGATGATGGGCTATTCGCTCAACCTGCTAACCCTGCTGGCAATGGTACTGGCCATCGGCCTGGTAGTGGACGATGCCATCGTCGTGGTGGAAAACATCCACCGGCACATGGAAGAAGGCAAATCGCCGTTGGACGCCGCGCTGGAAGGTGCGCGAGAAATCGCCATGCCAGTGGTGTCGATGACCATCACCCTGGCCGCGGTTTACGCACCTATCGGCTTCCTGACCGGGCTCACCGGCGCCTTGTTCAAGGAGTTCGCCCTGACCCTGGCAGGGGCGGTGATCATCTCTGGCGTCGTCGCCCTTACCCTGTCGCCGATGATGTGTGCCCTGCTGTTGCGTCGGGAGCACAATGCCAGCGGGCTGGCCCATCGCCTTGACGTGCTGTTCGAGCGGATCAAGGGCCGCTACCAGCGCCTGCTGCACAGCACCCTGAACAGCCGCCCGGTGGTGCTGGTTTTCGCTGTGATCATCCTGTGCCTGATCCCGGTGCTGCTCAAGTTCACCCAGAACGAGCTGGCACCGAACGAGGATCAGGGGGTCATTTTCATGATCAGCAGCTCGCCACAACCAGCGAACCTCGACTACCTCAATGCCTACACCGACCAGTTCACCCCATTGTTCAAGGCCTTTCCCGAATACTACTCGTCGTTCCAGATCAACGGATTCAACGGCGTGCAGAGCGGCATCGGAGGTTTCCTGCTCAAGCCTTGGAACGAGCGCGACCGCACGCAAATGGAGTTGCTGCCCCTGGTACAGGCCAAACTCGACAATATCAGCGGCCTGCAGATCTTCGGCTTCAACCTGCCGTCACTGCCGGGGACCGGCGAAGGCCTGCCGTTCCAGTTCGTCATCAATACCGCAGGTGATTACCCGGCGCTGCTGGAGGTTGCCCAACGGGTCAAGGAACGCGCCCAGGCATCGGGCAAATTTGCCTTCCTCGACATCGACCTGGCGTTCGACAAGCCCGAGGTGGTAGTCGACATCGACCGCGCCAAGGCTGCGCAGATGGGTGTATCCATGGACGTCCTTGGCGGCACCCTGGCGACCTTGCTGGGCGAGGGGGAAATCAACCGCTTCACCCTCGAAGGCCGCAGCTACAAAGTCATCGCCCAGGTCGAACGGCCCTACCGCGACAACGCCGGCTGGCTCAACAGCTATTACGTCAAGAACGACCAGGGCCAACTGCTGCCACTGTCGACCCTGATCACCCTTAGCGACCGAGCACGCCCGCGCCAGCTCAACCAGTTCCAGCAACTGAATTCGGCGATCATCCAGGGTGTGCCTTTGGTCAGCATCGGAGAAGCCTTGCAGACGGTACGGGATATTGCTGCCGAGCAGGCGCCGGACGGGTTCTCCTTCGACTACGCCGGCGCGGCACGGCAGTACATACAGGAAGGCAGCGCGCTGTGGGTGACCTTCGGCCTGGCGCTGGCGATCATCTTCCTGGTACTGGCGGCACAGTTTGAAAGCTTCCGCGACCCGCTGGTGATTCTGGTGACGGTACCGCTGTCGATCTGCGGGGCGCTGTTGCCGCTGTTCCTAGGTGTCTCCAGCATGAACATCTACACCCAGGTCGGGTTGGTGACGCTGATCGGGCTGATCAGCAAGCACGGTATCCTGATCGTCGAGTTCGCCAACCAGTTGCGTGAGGAAAAAGGGCTGAGCGCAAGGGACGCTATCGAGGAAGCTGCGGCCATTCGCCTACGCCCGGTGCTGATGACCACCGCCGCAATGGTATTTGGCATGGTGCCGCTGATTCTGGCGACCGGGGCCGGGGCGGTGAGCCGTTTTGACATCGGTACGGTGATTGCGACGGGGATGTCGATCGGGACCTTGTTTACCTTGTTTGTGCTGCCGTGTATTTACACCCTGTTGGCGCACAAGACAGCGCCGACGGAACCTGTTGTTGCATGAGCTGGCCAACTCGAGAAAGCAAAGGCCCCGCAATAGCGGGGCCTCTTGGTCTAAAAGCAGGCTTAGCCTACAGGCCGCAAGCCTTGCCGCAGCCCGAACAGAAGCAACAGCAAATCTTGGTCCGGCTGGGCCTGAATCTGCTGCTTCACGTCCCTGGGCAACGCGCATTGTTCTGCCTGTTCAGCCTTGCTGAACACCACGGGCCGCGGCTCTTCCCAGGCAGCGACCGCCACGGTGGTCACAGCCAAGCCGGCTATCAGAAACAAAGCTCGAGCGATTTCTAGTTTCATTACCCTAACCCTTTGACAGCGCTGCCAAACGCCATCTGGTAAAAGTAGAGCAATGATTGCCATTCCGCGTCATTTAGCGACGAATGGCGGCGCAACTGACGCAGGTCATTACCCGCCGCGCGCTGGCAGCTGATACGGCGGCGGCACTTCTCCAGATCGAGCAATGCCACTTCAACACTAGCCTGTTCGCCCTCGCCGATCACCTTGACGAAGACGTGCTTGCCATACAGGCAACCATGCTGCCAATGGCCCAGGTGCATGCGTGCCAGGTTGTCAGCCAACTCCTTGAGCATGCGTTCATGCACCACTTGCGGGTAATGCTCGCGCGCCCCTTGGGCATGCCAGGCATCGAGTTCGATGAAACCATCGAGCGCTTCGCTGACCAGCAGTGCACGCCATTGGCGGTCGGCATCGCGCTCGGCCCCGCAAAATACAATGCGCGGGACACGCACGCCCAATTGCTCGAAGCTGTTCAGCGCGTCGAGCTCACGCAGCACCGTCGGCCTGCCGAATGGGTGCAACAGGCTGCGGTAGATGTGCCCGACCTGGCGCTTGGCATACAGCAACTTGCCATCGGCATCGTTAAGGCGTTGCACGCCACTTTCACCACCACGGCGCTGATTCGGTTCCTCGACCCATTCGCCCTGCTGACGCCAGTAATAATCGAAGCGTGACTCCCCGCTTTGGGCTACAGCCATCAAACACTACCCCTTACGCAATACATAGACCCGCCACATGGCATAGAACGGCAGGAAATCGAGGCGTTCCTGGATTCTGAAGCCGGCGGCCTTGAATTCTTCTTCGACTGTCTCTGCCGGTAACACGAAACGATTCTGGTAGCTGCCCGGCTCCGCTTTGGCACTGCGCCGTAGCTCGAGCTTTTGACGCCGCCAGGCCTTGAAGTTTCCATCCACCCACAATGACAGGATTACGCTGTCCCGGCTAACCCTTTGAAACTCCGAAAGAATCGTTTTCCTGTGGGCCGCCTCGCCGATGTGGTGAAACAAGCGCATGCAGAAAATGCTGTCGACCGAGTTGTCCGGCAAGTCGATGGCGAACGCTGACGTTTGCAAAGGGCGTACCCGCGCTACCACCTCTGGCGGTTGTGCCGCACAGGCTGTCTCGATCATTGCCTCGGAATTGTCGGCACCGATGATCACCCTGTTGGGTTTTTCTGCCAGCAGCGGCCAGAAACGGCCCGCGCCGCAAGGCAGGTCCAGCACCAACCCCGGTTCTCCGGCCAGCGCCAAGGCGCGACGGGCCAATTGCTCATCGCGCTTATGGGAAAGGCGACGTGCCAGACCATCTTGGTGCTTGAGAAAATACTCCCGAGCATGCTGCTGGTCGTACTTCTTGGAAAATTCGAGTTTGATAGGGCTACGCATTGGGCATCTCCTGGCTCCATTGCAAGCACCTTAAGGAACACGGCGTAGGAAACAGGTCATACCAATGTGAAAAAAGTGTTATCCCTAAAGGAATATAGCCCAGCAATTTACTCGCACAGCTTTGACGGATCGGACTTTTCAGCGCTTTGGCTCAAGTCCACCTGAAAGCGGCAACCATGGGGGGCTGTAGAGGTCAGCGTAACGCGCCATCCCTGATCGTCACAGATCCGTTGTACCAGCGATAAGCCAAGGCCCAGACCTTCGCCACGTCGCTCATCACCACGCACGAAGGGTTTGAACATCGCTTCGCGCTGCTCCTCCGGAATGCCGACCCCGCTGTCTTCGACGCTGAACCCATTGGCTTCAAGACTCAGGCGGATGTAACCACTGTCGGTGTAGTGCGCAGCGTTGCGCAAAAGGTTGCCCATCACCGATTGCAGGAACGTCGCGTTATACAGCAGCGGTCCTGCACTGACGCGGCCATCGAAGTACAGCGTCAGCCCTTTCTGCTCGATGGTATCGCGCCATACGCCAATCAGATCGTCGGCCACCTCGCGCAGCGTCGCTTGGGAGGCCACGGCACCCTGGTCACGCTGGGCACGGGCGAGCATCAGGAAGGTTTTGACCAACTCACGCATTTCTTCGGTAGCCCGGGCGATGCGCTCAACCTGGCTACGTGAGCGGCTATCCAGACTGGGGTTTTCGATCAACAGCTCGCAGGAGGTGGCCAGAACCATCAGCGGCGTGCGCAATTCGTGGCTGACATCACTGGTGAACAGACGCTCGCGGGTCAGTGCATCGCGCAAACGGCCAAGCGTATCGTCGAAGGCCACTGCTAGCTGGCCGACTTCATCGGCTGCGTAATCGGGTGCCAAGGGCGGTGCCAGGCCAAGCAGCTGATCACGATGGCGTACTTGCCGCGCCAGGCGGATCACCGGTGCCATCACTCGTCGCGCCAGCAGCCAGCCGAGAAACACTGCCAGGACCAGGCTGAGCACAAAACCCACCACGACGACGGCGAACAGTACCCGTTCGCGCTCTTCGAAATCGCTCTGGTCCTGCAGCAATACGTAATGTCGGCCGTCTACGATTTCCACCATTGCGTGGTAGGAAAGCTGGTCACGGAATACCTCATGAAAGCCTGCATCGAGGTGGCGCAAGTCTTTTGGCAGCTCGAAGTCATCGCGCCCACCGCTGAAGTAGAACAACTGGTCAGGGCGCGGCCGATGGCTCCAGTCACTGATGCTGTCCATACGCAACAGACGCTGCAGGTCGCCGCCCAGCACCGAGGAGATCAAGCGCTCTTCAACCAGATGGACAGTGGCGACGATACCGAAGGCGAACGCCCCAGCCACCAGCGCGCTCATCAGCGCAAACGCGATGATGATGCGCTGCGCCAGGCTTTGCTTAAACTCCATCGCGACCCTCGGCGAGGCGATAGCCGACGCCATGGACGGTATGCAGCAACGGCTTTTCGAACGGTTTGTCGATTACTTGGCGCAGCTGGTGTACATGGCTGCGCAAGCTGTCGCTGTCGGGGCAATCATCACCCCACAACGCCTCTTCCAGTACCTCGCGGCGCAACACGTGGGGGCTTTTCTGCATCAGCACGGCGAGCAGCTTGAGGCCGACAGGGTTGAGCTTGAGCAAGCGCCCCTGGCGGGTGACTTCGAGGGTATCAAGGTCGTAGCTCAGGTCGGCAACCTGCAGGGTGCGCCGCCCGCCACCCTGGGCGCGACGCAGCACGGCTTCGATGCGCGCGGCGAGTTCGGACAGGGCGAACGGTTTGAGCAGGTAATCGTCGGCGCCGGAGCGGAAGCCCTGCAGGCGGTCGTCGAGTTGGTCGCGGGCGGTCAGCATGATCACTGGCGTATCGCGACGGGCATCCTCGCGCAGGCGCTTGCACAGGGTGTAACCGTCGATTCCAGGCAGCATGATATCGAGCACGATAAGGTCGTAATGCTCGGTGGCAGCCAGGTGCAAACCTGACAGGCCGTCCTGGGCGCAGTCGACGGTGTAGCCCTTCATGCCCAGATAATCAGCCAGGTTGGCAAGGATATCGCGGTTGTCTTCAACCAAAAGAATGCGCATCGGGTTCTCCTGTGCGGCGCTTCGCTGTGGTGCGCGGCAGGCGCAGCTTAAGGCCATCGCCCGGACAGTGCCAGTGCTGGTAGAAATTCAGCGAAGTTGACGCAAACGAAAAAGCCCCGATTCTCACGAATCGGGGCTTTTTCCTGTTACAGGGGGGTGAGGCTGGCTTACATCATGCCGCCCATACCGCCCATGCCGCCCATGTCTGGCATGCCGCCAGCTGGCTTGTCTTCCGGCAGATCTGCAACCATGGCTTCGGTGGTGATCATCAGACCGCCGATCGAAGCAGCTGCTTGCAGGGCCGAACGGGTGACCTTGGCTGGGTCAAGGATACCCATCTCGATCATGTCGCCGTATTCGCCGGTAGCAGCGTTGTAGCCGTAGTTACCCGAACCTTGCTTGACCTTGTCGGCCACAACGCTTGGCTCATCGCCGGCGTTGGCAGTGATCTGGCGCAGCGGCGCTTCAACAGCGCGACGCAGCAGGGCGATACCGACGTTCTGGTCTTCGTTGTCGCCTTTGAGGTCGACAATGGCGGCCAGAGCGCGAACCAGGGCAACACCACCGCCAGGCACCACGCCTTCTTCGACGGCTGCACGGGTAGCGTGCAGGGCGTCTTCAACGCGGGCTTTCTTCTCTTTCATTTCAACTTCGGTGCCAGCACCGACCTTGATCACGGCAACACCGCCAGCCAGCTTAGCCAGGCGCTCTTGCAGCTTCTCACGGTCGTAGTCCGAAGAGGTTTCTTCGATCTGAGCACGGATCTGCTTGACGCGTGCTTCGATGTCGGCGTCAACGCCAGCACCGTCGATGATGGTGGTGTTTTCCTTGGACAGGATAACGCGCTTGGCGTTACCCAGGTGCTCCAGGGTAGTGGTTTCCAGGGTCAGGCCGATTTCTTCGGAGATCACCTGGCCGCCGGTCAGGACGGCGATGTCCTGCAGCATGGCCTTGCGACGGTCGCCAAAACCTGGTGCCTTGACTGCAGCAACCTTGACGATACCGCGCATGTTGTTGACGACCAGGGTAGCCAGAGCTTCGCCTTCGACGTCTTCAGCAACGATCAGCAGTGGGCGGCCGGCCTTGGCAACGGCTTCCAGAACTGGCAGCAGCTCACGAATGTTGGAGATTTTCTTGTCAACCAGCAGCAGCAGCGGGCTTTCCAGCTCGGCAACCATGGTGTCCGGCTTGTTGACGAAGTAAGGCGACAGGTAGCCGCGATCGAACTGCATGCCTTCTACGACGGACAGTTCGTTTTCCAGGCCCGAGCCTTCTTCAACGGTGATCACGCCTTCTTTGCCGACTTTTTCCATGGCTTCAGCGATGATTTCGCCGATGGAGTTGTCGGAGTTGGCGGAGATGGTGCCAACCTGAGCGATTGCCTTGGAGTCGGCGCATGGCTTGGACAGGTTTTTCAGCTCGGCGACGACGGCAGCGGTGGCCTTGTCGATGCCGCGCTTGAGGTCCATCGGGTTCATGCCGGCAGCGACGGCCTTCAGGCCTTCGTTGACGATGGCCTGAGCCAGAACGGTCGCGGTGGTGGTGCCGTCACCGGCAGCATCGTTGGCCTTGGAAGCGACTTCCTTGACCAACTGGGCGCCCATGTTCTCGAAGGCGTCTTTGAGCTCGATTTCTTTGGCGACGGAAACGCCGTCCTTGGTGATGGTCGGCGCGCCGAAGCTCTTGGCCAGAACCACGTTGCGGCCTTTCGGGCCCAGGGTCGCTTTTACCGCGTCAGCCAGAACGTTGACGCCAACCAGCATTTTTTTACGGGCGGAATCGCCGAATTTTACGTCTTTAGCAGCCATGATCGTTTAATCCTTGAAATTCTTTGGAGTAACGGGAAGTCGGGGAAATCAGCCTTCGACAACGGCGAGGATTTCGTTCTCGCTCATTACCAGCAGGTCTTCGCCATCGACTTTCACGGTGTTGCTGCCCGAGTAAGGGCCGAAAACCACTTTGTCACCCACTTTGACGGCCAGCGCACGTACTTCGCCGTTGTCCAGGATGCGACCGGTGCCGACGGCGACAACTTCGCCACGGTTTGGTTTTTCAGCGGCCGAACCCGGCAGGACGATACCGCCAGCGGTTTTCGATTCTTCTTCGCTGCGACGGATGACTACGCGGTCATGCAGAGGACGAAGCTTCATTGTCGATCTCTCCCAATTTGTGGTTTTCATCGGCCGGTGTCGACACCGGCGGGTTGATGCGGTCCGGCGTTGCCGGGGGTGGCCCGCGACGGGCGAACCACCTGTGTATTGTCTGGTGTTGCCACCAGAAACCTTGCGGTGACCACATACATGAGGCCGGCATGATCAATTACAAGGCTTGCTACAGAAATTTTTTCAACGAGCAGAAAAGCTTGGGGCCGCAAAGCGGCCCCAGGATGTCTACTTGTCGCGACGCTCGTATTCGCCTTCGATCACATTGGGCCGGTGGCCGCTGTCGCGCGGCTGTGCCTGAAAGGGGTCATCCTGAAACGCCCGCTGGCGCATGGCCTGGGCCTCGGCACGCTGACGCATCTTGCGCGCGGCAAGGTGGCGGGTGAAGGGCAGCAGGCAGAGCAGGCCCAGCACGTCACTGATGAAGCCCGGGAGCAGCAGCAGGCCACCACCCACCGCCAGCATCAGGCCCTGGAACATGTCCTCGGCGGGCAGTTCGCCACGCTGCAGGCTCTCACGGGCACGCAAGGCGGTGGCCAGGCCAGCCACACGCATTACCAGCACACCCAAAGCGGAACCTGCGATGATCAACAGCAACGCCGGGAAGAAACCGATGGCTGCGCTGACCTTGACGAAGACGAACAACTCCAGCACAGGGAAAAGCAGAAACAGCAGTAGAAAAACACGCATCAAGGATTCCTCGACGGAAGACTATCTTCCTTTAAGACCATCAGATGGATGCGTGCGCTCGGTTTTTCAAGCTTCGATTTCTGTCGCGGCCGGCCATTGGTCGGCGCGCGCCAGCAAAACCAAGGCTTCGCGAACTTGTGTCGGCGTATTGCAATTGCTTGGGAAAGCTAGCCAATGGATACCTTGGCCTATGCGCAGGTGCATGCCTTCGCTGTCGATGCCAACCATCTGTGCTGGCGCGCTGCACGGCAAGTCGCTCAGTTCGACGTAGTGGGCGATGGCGTTGGCATGGTCGCTGTTCATGTGCTCGATCATGCTGGCCTCCGCCTTGCCGGCGAAGGGGTTGGCCAACGTCACTTGGTCGAGCCAGTGGATCGCACCGAAGCCACCTATGTAACGATGGCGCACCGGCTGAAGCACCCAGAAATCGAAATCGTGCGCCTTGTGATAGTTGGCGGCATCGGGGAAGTAACGGTAATAGCGTTCGGCAGCGGCGTCGACGGTAGCCTCATCGACCAGTTTGTGGGCCTCGGCCATGATGGTCAGGCGGCCAACGGCCTGCACATCCTCGGCTTCCCGCTCCCCCACCAGCAAGGAGCACTTCGGGTCTTTCTGCAGGTTGTGGGTGTGCTGGGCGATGCGACTGATGAGGATCAGCGGGTTGCCTTCGGCATCCAGGCAGTAAGGTACCACCGACCCGAACGGGAAGCCGGGCATGGACTTGGAATGGGTCGAGAGTACACCGCGGTACTCCTTGAGCAGCAGTTCCCGGGCGGGGCGGATGGCCTTTTGACTCACGTCTGACTCCTCGACAGGTAGCTATTGGGTTGCAAGCTACCTGTTAGCTTCAAGCTTCAAGCTGCAAGCTGCAAGCTGCAAGCTGCAAGAAAAAGCAGGAGCGAGGCGCCCTGCCACTAGCTTTCGCTTGCAGCTTGAAGCTGACCTATCACCAGGTCACACCGAAGCCTGCGGTATAGCGCGTTTTGTCCAGGTCACTCTCACGCGTGCCAGTGATGATGTCTTTTTCTGCCTTGAGGTTGAGCGAGGCCCATTCGGTCACTTTGTAGCGCAGGCCCACCTCGGCATCCAGCGAATAGTCGGCAACGCCCCCCAAAGGCTTGGCGAACTCGCCATTGGTGAACAGCTGGACATTCTTGCCGATCAGGTAACGGGTGTAGTCCCACTTCACAGCTGCCGAGTAGAAGTTGTCCTTGCCGCCATCCTGGTATTCGAAGTCGGTGCGGTTGATCAGTGAGCCAAGCGAGAACGCGCCCAGTTCGTCATCCCAGAACTGGTAACCGGGGCCGGTACCCACGGTGCGCTGGCGCGCCAGATCCTCGATGTGATCACGCTTGTACTCAAGACGCCCCTGCCAGAACCACTTCTCGGTGATGAAGCGATCGAGCGCGTACTCTGCGCTCCAGTTGTTGGCCGTGGTGACGTCGTCCTTGGTCTCGCGGTTGTACTCACCTTCAGCGTTGTGCCGCCAGCGGCCATGGCGGGCCGTGGTCTTGAAGCCGATGTCATAGTCGTCGGTATCGTTCTCGGCACGTTTGTAGTCCAGCGCGGCATCGACATTACCTTTCCACACCAGGTCCTCGACCACAGGCTTGGGCTTCATGATCTGCTCGATGCTGGCAAGTTCTACAGTCTTGGGCGTCTCACCGTTGGCCAGGGTCACCTTGCCAGGCTCGGCGGCCTTCAACGACTTGGCCCGTTCGCCGTTGTAGGCGTCCTGCTTGACCAGCAGCTCCTGGTCGCTCTCCAGGGTCTGGACCTGTTTCCAGTCCAGCGAGACAGAACCACCGTATGGGGTCTCCAGCAGCAGCTTGCCACCGTCAAAGACGCGAATCTTACCGCTCAACCGGTCCCCGTTCTTCATCCACACGGTGTCGGCGAACGCAGGAGCAGCGCACAGGGAAGCGGTCAACAGGCACAACAAGGATCTAGAATGCATAAGCGGGGTACGGGTTCGATTAGACGAAAAAGCCGGGCATTATCCGGATGCCGACGACCAGAGCAAGGAATGACCCACCATAATGCTGTTGAGTTCAATACACATTTGCCGTGACCACTGGTCCGGTTTCACTAGAGGCCAGGGCTGCCGGGATGTCTGAGGCACATGGGCACGCGCTGGAAACGCCCGAGGCCCGACGAACGGCGCTGTATTCCGTGCTGGGCCAGGTGCCAGAAGGCAAGGTGGTCAGCTACGGCCAACTCGCCGAATTGGCAGGGCTTGGCCGAGCGGCACGTTGGGTTGGAAAGACCCTTGGTCAGCTCCCTGCGGACACCCGTCTACCGTGGCACCGTGTACTGGGTGCCGGCGGTCGTCTGAGCCTGGCGCTGGGGACTCCTTCGGGTGATGAACAAAGGGCGCGACTGCGTGCGGAGGGCGTGAATGTAGCCAATAATCGTGTGGATATGATGCGTCATGGCTGGCGCCCAATGGAGCACAGCGGTTAGAGTGCGCGTTTTGTTTTCGCAAAGTTGAGGCAGATGTTGGCCCATGCCCCGTAAAACCTGGCGCGCTGCGCTCGCTGCCTATGCCAGCCCGTCAACCCTGGTGCTTCTGCTGCTCGGCTTTGCTGCCGGTCTGCCCTATATGCTGGTGTTTTCGACCCTGTCGGTGTGGCTGCGCGAAGCTGGCGTGGCGCGCGAAACCATTGGCTATGCCAGCCTGATCGGCCTTGCCTATGCCTTCAAATGGGTATGGTCGCCGTTGCTCGATCAGTGGCGGTTGCCACTGCTGGGTGGGCTGGGTCGCCGGCGCTCGTGGCTGTTGCTGTCACAGGCACTGGTGGTGATCGGCCTGGTGGGCATGAGCCTGTGTGACCCTCAGCAACATCTGTCGTGGCTGATCGCTTTGGCCGTGCTGGTCGCGTTCGCGTCTGCCACCCAGGACATCGCCGTCGATGCCTATCGCCTGGAGATCGCCGACGATCAACGCCAGGCCGCCCTGGCCGCAAGCTACATGGCCGGTTACCGGATCGCTGCGCTGCTCGCCACCGCTGGCGCTCTGTTCTTTGCCGAATGGTTCGGCTCCACCGGTTTCAGCTACTTGCACAAAGCCTGGGCCGGCACTTACGTACTGTTCGGCGTGATGATGCTGCCTGCGCTGTTTACCACGCTGGTGATGCGCGAACCTCCCGTGCCATTGCGCACCCAGTTGTCGGCAGCGCGCTACGGGCTTATTCACCAGCTGGCCTCGGTGTTTGTGCTTATCATCCTGCTGGTGTCGGTACCGGCAAGCTTCACCCAGCTGTTCAACACCGACTGGGCCAGCGTCATCTTCGGCAATGCCACACCACTGGACCTGCTGCTCGAAGACCGCGCCTTCCTGCGTCTTATCCTCTATGTGCTGCTGAGCTGGGCGTGCCTGTCGAGCATGGGCCGTCGCGGCCTGGCGCCAGTGCTGACGCCAGTCAACGACTTCATCACCCGCTATCGCTGGCAGGCCCTGCTGCTGCTGGGCCTGATCGCCACCTATCGGATGTCGGACACGGTGATGGGCGTCATGGCCAACGTGTTCTACATCGACATGGGCTTCACCAAGGATCAGATTGCCAGCGTCAGCAAGATCTTCGGCCTGATCATGACCTTGGTGGGCGCAGGTGCAGGTGGGCTGCTGATCGTGCGTTTCGGCATACTGCCGATACTGTTCATCGGCGGGGCGGCCTCGGCGGGCACCAACATCCTTTTCCTGATGCTGGCCGACATGGGTCCGAACCTTCAAATGCTGGTGGTGACCATTTCGCTGGACAACTTCAGCTCGGGCCTGGCGACATCGGCATTCGTCGCCTACCTGTCGAGCCTGACCAACCTGAAGTTCTCGGCCACGCAATATGCCCTTCTCAGCTCGATCATGCTGCTGTTGCCACGCCTGATCGGCGGCTATTCGGGGGTGATTGTCGAGAAGTTCGGTTATCACGACTTCTTCCTGATCACCGCACTGCTGGGTGTACCGACCTTGATCCTGATCGCCTTGCAATGGCGACAGGAAGCGGGCCGCGGGAAACAGGCACCTGTGGAGAACTCGGCGACCGAGCAGCCCTGAGGGGGCCAGTGCAATCGCTACTGAGCGACAGCCCCCTCATCAGGCCGGCTACCTACCACAAACCACAGCGGCCAGAGCGCCAGCGCCCCCGCTACACCTGCCGCCAGGGCAAAGTGCATCAAGCTCGCACCTGCTCCGATCATCGCCATCAGCGCTCCACCCAAACCCAGCAAGGCAATGGTGATCATCCCCAGCATCGCAGACACCAAACCTTTGCTCTGATCGCTGGAGAACAGCGTCATGCGGTACAGCACCGCATTGGCTACGCCCAGGCCCAGGGCATACAGCGACATGCCCGCCACCACGCTGGTCACGGTGGGCCAGTACCAGGTGGCCAGCACCATCAGGCACAAACCTGCCAGGTATGGCCACAGCGCACCGCGCACCAGCGCCGGCAACGGATAGCGGTCAGCGATACGGTTGATGATCAGGTTGCCGAGGATCAGCCCTCCGAATACCGGCAACTGCCACAGGGCGTATTCCATCGTGCTGAGCCCCTCATCGTGGATAAGCAACACGGGTGAGAGGCCGATCCAGCCGATCAGCGGCAGCCCCACCAGGCCCAAAGCCGCGCTGCCGGCGACGAAACGCCGGTTGGCCAGCAGCTGGCCATAGCCCGCCAGTAGCGGCAGCAGCTGGATCGGTGTGAACGCCAGGCGTGAGCCGTCACGCCGCTCCACGCCCAAGGTCTCGGGCATCAAGCGGTAGAGCAGGCCCCACACCAACACAGCGCCAACGGCGAACGCCACGAACAGCCAGCGCCAGTCCAGCCATTGCAACATCAGGGTACCCACCAGCGGGCCGAGCAGTGGCGACAGCAAGGCAATATTGGCCAGCAATGCCATCATCCGCACCGCATCGGCCTCGCTGAACGCTTCGTTCAAGGCCGGGTAGCTGACTGTCACCACAAAACCCAGGCCGATACCCTGCAATAGCCGCAGCAGGTTGAAAAGGCCAATGTCCTGCACCCAATAGGTGGCCAGGCAAGCCGCACCAAAGAGCGCGCAACCGGCCAGCAGCAGCGGACGACGGCCATAACGGTCGGCCAGCGGGCCGATCAGCCACTGCAGTACCACACCACCGAGCAGGTACAGGTTCAACGCGTGCGGGATGTATTCGGGGCTGGCGTTCAGATGGTCGACCACCACCGGCATGGCCGGCATGACGGCGTCGCTGGCCAGGTAGGTCAGCAGTTCGAACAAGGCCAGGGTCAGGCCGAACAACAGGGCTCTGAGAGGGGTGATGTACAGCAATGGTTTCATGGTGGATATCGGTGCAGAGGCAGGTGGGGTCAGGCTATATGCCAGAAATGACGCGGCTTGGCTGTGAACAAGTGTAACGACAAGGGGCCGCTGCGCGCCCCAATCGCCGGCATGCCGGCTCTCACAAGCTCACTGCAAGCATCAGGCGCAGTGCATTACCTGTGGGAGATTCTATGGTTGAAAACAACGGTCTTTAGGCCGTTCTGCTTACGTATTCCTCCTTCTTCTTCATCAG